>JAYSQG010000222.1:0-29025 GCA_043721685.1 Saprospiraceae bacterium
GTCGGAATCATTTGATTATCAAGCAGTTAGTAATTAGTAATACTTTTTTCGCAAAGATAAGATATTTAGTATCAATAAGTTATATCACTATCAGTTCACCAATAAACAATTGTACGAAAATCAAAAATTGAACGAAAAATTGCTCAATATCCGCAATGAAATTGCCGCAGAAATGCACGATGACCTCGGTTCTGGGCTTTCGACGATTCGTTTGATGTCCGAAATGGCAAAAATTGGCATCGTGCAACCCGAAAAAAAAAACGTCAAATCGAACGCATCGCGCAACAAGCAAATGACTTGATTGAGCGCATGGCAACCATTATTTGGGCAATGAACACCCGCAACGACACCGTAGAAGGCTTGATTCATTATTTACACAATTATGCGACAGAGTTTTTGGAAACATTAGGCATTACTTGTCAGTTTTTGATACCCGAATTCCCACCCATAGTACATGAACAGACAATTATCGGCGAAAAACGGCGACAATTGTTTTTGACCATCAAAGAGGTTCTCAACAATATCGTTAAACATGCTCAGGCAACAAGAGTAACCATTATGATAACGTGGGTCAAAGATGTTTTAGAAATACACATCACCGACAATGGCAAAGGCTTGGACAGCGCCCCAGATAATGAGGATGGAGCAATAGAGACGAACCCTAAATTGGGTTCTAAAAACGGCAACGGATTGAAAAATATGCGTGTGCGCATGGAAAAAATAGGTGGTCAAATGGATATGTTCTCGGAGAAAAAAAAGGGAACAAACATTGTTTTGAGGATTCCAACTAACAAAAGTTAGTTGCACCAATATATCGGATGTTTTACCTTTGAAAAAAAATTGAAACCAATGATAAACGTTGCCATTGTTGAAGATAGTGATGAGTTCAGAAATTTGTGGTCTGAAATACTAAATGATACTGAGGGGTATAGTTGTATCGGCACATTTGATAATGTTCGAGATGCCGTTGCTCAATTGCCTTCTTTGACTGCTGATGTCGTGTTGATGGATATTAATTTGCCACCCGATGGCAATGGTATTGACTGTGTGCGACAATTGAGAAGCCTTTGTCCAACAATATCAGTTGTCACAAAAGCCATCACAGAGGGTTTTGTCACTGTATTTTTAGGTAAAATGCCATCAAAAGCAGCTATTTGAAAGCCAACAGGCAATGTCTTTTTGCTATTTGTCTTTACTTGATTATTTGTAAATGTGATACCGCTGATATCATCTTCTGCTTCATAAACACCGTATTTGTTGCTGGTTATAAATACGTTAGAAACGAAAGATGTACTGAGGGGTCGTGCTGTGCGTTCATTATCGCTGCCTGCAGCCAAAGTGATATGGTCGCAATTCACAAATGTATTAAAAGCAATCAACACGTCTCGAACTTGGTGATAGCGATTGATAGCTGAATTCGGCACGCCATTCATCACCGTGAAGGCTGAACGGAAGCGCACGCCTGTTAGGTTTTAAAAAATAATTATTGACAATGCGATGCCCTGCGTTGATAACCCTTATACCGCCTGTATTTGGTTTGTTATTTCCAATAAAATAATTGCCTTCAAGAAGATTGCGATTGCCATGCCGCATGACGAGACCGCCTTCACATTCATAAAAAACATTGCGGCGAATGGTGTTTTCACATGATTTGACGGATATGATTTCCACCTCGCCACTACAACGGTAAAAGTAGTTGTCTTCAACAATCGTCTTAGAATTGGTCAATGAATAAGTTGAAACACCGATACGGATTGTTTCACCACCATTTGACCCCAAAGGTTGACGTTCGCCAAAGATATTATGGTCAATGCGGTGAAAATTCTCCCGATGCCGCTCAACATTCAGATTGACCGCCAAAGTAACACCCTCGTTTTTTTTGCCACCTATATATGAGTGGTCGAGCCGATTGCGTTTGCCATAAAACTGAATCCAAGACGATTCTTTTGTGCGGTCTGAAGTGTTGTAGTTATCAATTACGCAATTCGTTACACGACAATCATTGGCAATATCATTTGAAGAAGTCCGATATTCGAGCACAGCACCGCCAACCCCACCGTTGCGAAACCACAAACCGTCAACAATGAGAAAAGAACCTGAAAGACGAAGCGAAGAAGTCCCTTCAAGTGTCACCTTGCCCGCCGTTTCAGCCATTAAAACAATGGGTTGCGCTTCTGTGCCTTGTCCTGTAAAAACCAAATCAGCATCGCGCCAAACACCATTTGCCAATATTAGGGTATCATTGGGTTGTAATTTTGCTGCCACACGCGCCTTAAATTCGGCAACTGTTTGCACCTTATATGTGGTGGCTTGTAGCTTTATAGCAAAGCAAATGAGGAAAAAAAATAAGGTTGGACAGACTGTATCTTTCATTTTCATTAATAATTCTTGTTGCAATACTATTTTTAAGTAGGTGATATTTTTGACAAAAATACAGTGTATTAATTTGTATTTAATAATTTTTACAGAATTATTTTTAATCAAAAGCAATGTTTTGCAAAATTAAATTCCGATAACGTTGCCGGCAACGTTATCGGTAACGTTATCGGTAACGTTATCGGAAATAAAGCATTTTTTTGCAGAAAATAATTTTTATTAGAATGGGTTGAATTAGAGAGAAATACTAACTTTGTTGGAATACCCCTCGATACTGAGGGGGTACTCAAATTTTAAACAACAAGACAATATGAAAATAAATCCACATAAACCAACTATCAAAGATATTGCAAGAGACCTCAATGAGCAGCACATAAAAAGGCAGGTTTGCCTGTTGACGAATCTTTGATTATCCATTGTGATTTCAATCAAGAGTCTGCATATCAAGCCACCCTTCAATTGTTTGGGAAACGGATTCCGTTTGATGGTATTTTTACAGTGAGTGACCGTTTAGCATTGGGTGCGTATTCTGCTGTCAAAGAAAAGGGTTTACGTATTCCCGAAGATGTCGCTATCGTCGGCTTCAACGATGAACCAATCATGAATCTTTTGATACCGAAACTATCGAGTGTTGCCCAACCTGCTTTTGAGATGGGGCGCCGTGCGGCACGTGTCTTCATCGAACACATTCATGCCGAAGGGAAGCCTGATATTGAAACCATCGTCTTAAAACCACAGTTGATGATTCGAGAATCGTCGTTGAAAAAATAATAAAAAAAGGTTTCCTATAAAAAAGTTTTGCCCTTCATATTGTGTCCATACTGAGGACTGAGGGGGTGATTATCGAACCACAAAAATTATAAAAGAACGAAAAAAAGGCATCTAACTCTTCAAGTTGCTAAAATATTACCTACTTTTGTCAAATATCAAAATAAAACAATCGTACTTCTTTTTTCCCTTTCCCATGATTTCTTATTTTTAAAATTGTTCGTATTTCTGTTAAAAAAAACCCTAAAATGTACACCTAACAGTGCCGTTGAAACGTATTTTTCTTAACAAAAACCTCTTGAACGATGAGAAATCTCTTGCTGCTCGTGCTTTTAGTGCTGCTCGTTTTCCTAACCCGCTACTGCCAAAGTTGTTGCGGTGTTTGGGGCAATTGCCCTCCAGAAAACACCAATGAACTCTGCGCAGACTCGCTCTATAAAGACAGTATTTATTGTCATCAAATCATCACTCAAGGAGCACAAAGTGCGGGTTTTAAAGCCAAATTGGACAGTTTAGGCTTTGTAAAGACCGATAGTTGCGATTGTGATGCTGATTTCGCTTTGTGGATCAGTGCCGCTCATACGGTTGTTGACTTGGTCAGTGCGCCGCCGAAAGAAAGTGCTGGTGGACGTGCAGGTGGTGTCGGTGGCGATATTTTTTGCGTCAATATTCCTTTAGCCTTTACGCCACGCATTATTAATAGAGACCAAGTGCGGCAAAACGATACCGTTAAATTCTCTAATCCCAACACTGCAACCGCTGATGTGGTGAAAATTGCCGTCATTGATTCTGGCGTTGATACGACAAATACGACTATCAAACCTTTTTTATGGCGGGACAAAAGCCCCCTCAATTCAGGTTGTGGGTCTTATCCACAAGTCAGTCCGTATGGCATTAATATGGTGGACAAAACCCAAGCACCTTTGGACTTAAACAATCACGGCACGCAATTAAATGCTATTTTGATTAACTTTTCAAAGTTATATCCCGAATTTGATTGGCAAAACGAAGCCTATTTCGGTAATAATGTCCGCTTAGAAATCATGAATGTTAAATTTACTGAGGGGGCAACGCTCAACGGATCGCTGTTCAAAGCCATCTGTGGTATGTATTATGCCATCAAAAAAGGCGCAAAAATTATCAATGTCAGTTGGGGTTTTTATGCGGATGATGTGCCTAATATCTTAAAACCTGTTTTACAGTTGGCACAAGACAGTAATGTATTGATAGTGGCAGGTGCAGGAAATAATAAAAGGGATATTGACAAACCCCGTGCTTTTTGGCCCGCCGCCTTTGCCCGCGATACGATGAGTTATTGGAACAATGCAGCTAAGAAAATTACAAATGTTATTTCCGTTGGCGGCTATAAAGTCAATGCCACACACAACTTTGAAAACATTTCGGACACAACTAATTATGGTGCAAATTCCGTCAATGTATTCGGTTTGGGTCAAGATGTATTGACCATTTTAGCACATCCAAGCGGACAAACGGCTCTCGGCGACGGCACTTCTTTTGCCACCGCTTTTGTCACCCGAACGGCTGCTATACTGAGGGGGGTAAAACCAAGCAAGTCCGCCACGGAAATCAAGCAATGTGTCATCAATACAGCAAAACCACAAGGCACACCTATTGGAAACATAAAAAGCCATAATCATGCTGCGGCTATTATTTGCAATTAGGCTTATTGAGTTTATCTGAAAAGAAACAAACTTTGCGAAGGTTCGAACCTTCGCAAAGTTATTACTTGTTGAAAACCAGCAACTTAGATACCCTTCCTCCAAAGGAATCCATTCGGACGAAGGAATCCTTTGGATCTGTATTTTCCTGTTTATTTGAGTTACTTAGATATGTAGTTCCGATGCTTTTTATAAAAAACCAGCCTCTACAATGATGTCATTAAAACGCCTTTTCCTAAAATATGCCTTGTTTTTGACCATAAATGCGCTGTTTTTCACCCAATGTCAAAAACAAGCAGAGCCATCGGTTACTCAACTCGATATATCAAAAATACGTGCAACTGCCGACAGTTTACGCCTCGAAGGGAATGACGTTCTCCTAACCGATTATTTAACTGCCCGTCAGTATTTCCAAAAGGCATTAGATATGTGTTTACCGCTTTTACCAAAAAGCGATACGTTGGTTCTTCGATTGTTCCATAATATAGGTGTCTCTTATTTTAATGCAGACAAATACCTATTGGCTTTGGCTTATTTTGATTCCGTAAGAGTCAATCAACCGCAAGAGCCGATTATGTGGTTACAAGTGCACAATGATACCAAAATAGGTCGGTGTTATTTAAAATTGGGTGATGTTGATTTAGCCAAATTGTATTTTCAAAATGCCAAGCAGTTTGCTCCACTTTATTCCCAAACACGTTCTTTATTGCCTTATATTTTACTCGAATATGCCGAATGTCTGCGCCACGAAAAGAAGTTTCCAGAAGCCATTGTCGTCAGCCAACAAGCCATCGATTCCAGTTTTATGTTTCCAGAAAGGACTGTCGAGGACTCGTTGACATACGCACACAGCCTTTTTGCGATGAGCAATATTTTAGCCGAAACATCGAACTTTCCAGGCGCAATGTTATACAGCAAAAAAGCCATAGCGATATACAAAGCCGTTCATTCTGACTACGATATTGCTCGGGCAACCATTAATTTAAGCGATTATTATCGCCTAACACACCAATATAAAGAAAGTGAAAAAGGCATTGCCGAAGCCCTTTCGATGATGCAAAAATCGGAAAAAGACAACAAACGCATTATAGGCGTTCTTTATAACACGCGTGGCAATATACGCGATGACCAAAACCGACATAAAGAGGCTTTAATGTACTATGATTCTGCTATTTTCTATCTTTCGCGTCTAAATGTATCGGATACCTTTAAGGTATCCGATACATATTATTTATCAAAATTAGAAACCGAACAATACAAACGTCCTTACCTCATGGCGGCTTTGACGGATGCCGCTTTGTCACGTACAAAACTCCTTGAACAAAATGATAATGAGCAAAAACCCTACATTTCAGCCACTTATCAAGCCATTATCCGACTGACAGAAATGATTCGCCGAGACTATTTGAGTGAAGATGCCAAACTCAATTTGTCTGCCGATGTCAAACCTATTTTGGAAAAAGCTTTTGCTTTTAGCCGTTCTGCCAGTAATGGCGCAGAACAAGCGTTTATGATTTCTGAACAAAGTAAATCCATGACTTTATTGGAAGCCGTGCGGCTCAATAACCGTGATTTTTCCAATCGAGGCAATGCAAAAGCCTTAGAAGAAACGCAAAATCGTTTGGCAAACCTCAAAAAAGAAAGGATTGAAATTGAGAAAAAACGCGTCAATGTGTCGCTAAACAGTGCAGAATCAAGGCAATTGAATACCGATTTGACTCAAAACATTGCCGATGAACGTTCAGAACGTCTAAAATTTAATACCGCGATTGGTGCAAACATGGCAAATGATACCCTTGTGTCTGTCACCAATATTCAAAACAAACTGCTCGACCCCGACCAAGCTTTGTTGGAGTATTTTATGCAAGGCGATTCGATTCTGAATATTTTCTGTTTGACACAAAACGCCCCTATTTTATTGAAAACCATTCATTTACCCAAAGACTTTGCGGCTATACTTACATCCGTTTCTGCTGCCGCAACGCCTGATGGAATGCGTCAAAAAGGTGTTTGTGACAATGCTTATAAATTGTATCAATTGCTGATAGAAACTGTCGCCAAAGAGAAAATACTACCAAACCGGTTGATTATCGTCGCCGAGTACCCCCTCAGTAATTTGCCCTTTGATGTCCTATTGACGCAGCCCGCATCGGATTACAACAAAGCCGTAGCCGATGGTTTGCCGCTCATTTTCAAATATGCTTTGAGCTATTCCTATTCCGCTAATTTGCTTTGGGAAATGCGTTTTTTAAATAAAAACAATGGACAAAAAGGCATTTCCGCATTCGCCCCTGCTTTTCCCAAAAAAATGAACGCTGATAACAGCTACATGAATTTGGCTTTACAAAACTCTTTTCCATATCTAACAAGTTTGCAAAATGCCAAAGAAATTCAAAATATTGGCAACGATGCCCAATTGTTCCTCAATGAAAAAGCAACACAAGATGCTTTTAAAGACGCTTGCAAACACAGCAATGTGCTGCATATTGCGACGCATTGTATTGTCAATTACACCAATCCTGATTTCAATTATATTTCTTTTTCGCAAAACAATGACACCCTCAACCGCAATGCCTTGTTTTATCTCAAAGACCTGTATGCCAATCCGATGCCTTTGGATTTAGCCGTTTTCAGTGCCTGTCAATCGGCAATTGGTAAGGAAATAAAAGGAGAAGCCCCCCTCAGTATGGCGCGCGGTTTGGCGTATGCAGGTGTCCGCAGTTTCATCACAACGCAATGGTTTGTAAACACCGATAAAAATGCCGATTTCTACAAGTTCTTTTACGCTGCCTTAGCCAAAGGAACGCCCAAAGATGTGGCTCTACAAGAAGCCAAAAAACAATTCATCAACTATGCCGAAGGCAACAGCGATCCGTATTTTTGGGCAAGTATGATGCTCATTGGCAACACCGAACCGATTGATTTTCAAGCAAATAGATATGATTTTTGGTGGGCAATTTTAGGATTAACGATTGTGGTCAGTGGGTTTTTATATTGGCGTAAACGTAAATAGAAACGTCATAAACGTCATAAACGTCATAAACGTCCGCAGGGTTTTAAACCCTACGGACGTTCGACTAAAAATATCAAAATACCTTAAACCGCCGCATCGGTTGCGACAAAGCCGCCCTCAAATCTTTACACCGCTCTTGCACTTCCCCTTTTGTTCCCGCCGCTTTTGAAAGGCTGTCCAATGCCAAAATCGCTTCATTTTCATTATGATTCAAAGCCAATTGGGCTAAAATCTGATTGAAACGCAATTTGCCAATATCACTCGTGACACTGAAATTTTTCAAAAAGGCTTGTTGTTCAATAACCGCTGCAAACAATGTTTGAGCAAGTGCATATTGTTCCGCCCTCAAATCCGCATGAGCCGTATAATAATCAACCAAAACCAAGCGCAAACTGTCTGTTTCGGGCGAAAGTGCCCCCCTCAGTATATTCAGCTTTTCAGTTGCTTTTTCAGGCGTTTCAGTGAAATAAACGTCTGAAAGTTTCCTCAAAAAGTCCTCATTTGACAAAGTGGCTTCTGTTTTATTGCCTGCAACACGAGGGTCAGCCGGTTTAAAAGCATAAAGACTGACCAATTCTGTCGCTGATTTTAAAGTATTGGCATAGCCAAAAACGCCTATTATAGCGAATAAACCCAAAAGACAAACGATACCAAAAGGCGTTTTCACCCAATTTAAAAGGCGTTGCAAAAAGCCCAATTCAGGCTTAGGTTCAGGCAGTTTGCCGATGCGTTGGCGCACATTGTCCGCTACGGCACGGATATAATTGTCTTGGGCATTTTCAGTCAAAGCCCGATTTGCCAGCCTATGCCAACGCACGGACTCTTGCAAATCGGCATCTTGACGAAGTGCCGTTTCAAACGCTTGTTTCTCCGTAGGCGAAAGGACATTGTCCAAATAAGCGTCAATTTGTTCATTATAGGCTTTATTTTCCATTGTAAAATTTGAGTTTAGGGCTTTGAGTTTTAAGTTTTGGGTTTTGAATAACCCATAACTCAAAACTCAAAACGCGAATAAATCTAAGTCTTCAAACTCACTGCGGTGTCGTTTCATTAAGTCAATCCACCGATTTTTTGCCAGCGTCGCCAGCGGTGGAATTGAATCAATGCCGATACCCCATTTTTTTGCTAAAAGCTCAGATTCTGATTTTAGTAATTCTTTTCGTTTGTCTTTGTCCGAATCCGCAAGCGGTGGTCGGAAGTATTTTAAATTCAGTATGTCTCTATCTCGCTCGTCCAATTGGCTAAGGTAATATTTTGACAGTTCAATCATGCGCACCATCGGGTCTTGCGGCTCGGTTTCGGGTATATTTTCCATCCCTAAAACGGGCGAAACAATGGTCATAGTTGCGATTTTTGGGCTACTTATTCCCCACTCTGCTGCTGCTTTTCCCGCAACAACATTTTCTTCATCGTCTTTTTTCGATTTCCGACCTTCCAACTTTTCCAACTCTTTGAAGCAAATATTGTGGCAAATCATACCAAAATAGTTGCCGCCATGATGCACCTCGCCCCCTTTTGCCACTTGCTGCACAAACCGAATGACCGCTTCATGAAAAATGTCTTGCCATTCATGCGGTGGATTGAGTTTGCGCTCAAAGTTTTTAAATCGGTGGTGCGCAATGCGCTGCCAATAACTATCAGCATACACCATTTCGATGGCTTTTTGCAAAGCCCCTACTTTAATGTGTTGAAGAAGTGTCGAGAAGTCTTGAGTCATTGTTGTAGATTCAGTGAAATCGGATTCATAAGGATAGTATGCTCGTTTAACGTTTTTTTAACGAACATCAAAGAAAAAAAATTTTAACGACTGTTTGGGATTGTTTTAAAAAAAATTTGAAAAAACTTCTCTAAATCCATTAAAAAAAATAACCACATGGGCACTACCCTTTTAAACAGCCAAACGATAAATTATAATCAATTTTTTTCCAACGCTTTAACAACCTTATACACAGTCTTTTATAGTCCGAGTTTCCATTATTCAGCATCCGAAAGGATGATTGAAGGGTGGAAATCGGATGTTTTACTGAGGGGTTCGCCCCCTCAGTATTTCGACCCTGTGTGGCACCTAAAAACCATTGACTTTTATTAAACCATTGTTTTTTGTGTGTTATATATTTGAATAACACACAAAATTCAAATTCTTTCATCTTAAAAAACCAAAAAAGCATGGCTTTCATTATCAAAGGAAACCTTTTAGGTTATCTATGCGACGACTGCTTCGAAGCCGTTTCCGAAGTTCAAATCCGTATTTACAGCCCAGAATCTGAGCGCGACATCACTGCCGCCGCTGTTGCTGCAACCAAAGACACTTTTCGCTCCTTGACAAAAAAGCAAGTTGAAGCAAAAAGTAACCGCCTCATCGCCGAAGGATTGACCGACAAAGCGGGCAATTTCGAGATTGCCATAGGCGGCAATTACACAGGCGGTGCCTTCGATATTGACTTTTATTGTGGCAATGTACCGCGTTTTCCGCCTAAACCCAAACTCAATTTAGAACCACGCCAATTCCATTTGACAACCGTTTTTCCGCAATGGCGACAAGTCGGAGGCATTAATCAAGCGGCAGCGGCTGGCGCAGAAGACTATATTTTCGGTTGGCAATATGCCTTGTCCACAAAAATATGGTGCTTCATTCGCGGCTATTATTTCGATGCGTGGACGATTTGCGGTCATTTGACCAATTGCCAAACCCAACAGCCTTTGGAAGGCGTGGAGGTTTTTGGTTACGATGCCGACTTGATTCAAGACGATTATTTGGGTTCAGCGACAACCGATGCGGCGGGGCATTTCAGAATTGACTACACGTCTTCTGATTTCAGAAAAAACTTCTTGTTCCAACTCAATTTAGAAACGGATATTGATGCCCCGTTTTTTAGTAGTGGACCCGATGTCTATTTCAAGGCATATTACAATGGCACGCCGATTTTAGAAGAAACATCTGCCAATCGCCGTAAAAATGTCGGTTATTGCTTGTGTGTCAACCTTTGTTCAACTAAAAACATTGTGCCTCCTGGCGGTGGCAATTTAAGAAGTGCTTGGACGAGCATCGGTCTGGCGTTCAATATTCCATCAGGTTCGATTCTCAATGACTTCGATACTGAGGGGTATGCAGGTGCGGCAAAATATGGTTTCACAAGCACCATTCGCCTCACAGGTCAAGCACCGCAGAAGCGCGCCAATGGCAATCGTGTGGAATACCGTTTCCTCGTGAGTCATGCAACGACACCGAATGGTGGGGCAGCACCTGCTTTCGCTAATTTTACAAAAATTATTGGGGTGACTTCGGGTTTGTTTGCGTCGTCTTTGGTGGGCAAATTGTCTCAATCGGTCTTTCCTTTTGCCACTTTAAATGTCGTTTCACAACAAGCAGACTTCGATACTGAGGGGTGGTTTGATGTCAATAAAGCCATTGAACGGACTTTGACAGATAACAGTATTCCTTTGTCAGACTTGCCGAATTGGGATTATATTGACGAAGATACGCTGTTATCGCTCAATACAACCGCTTTAACAACTGCGCCCGATGTGCCAAACGGTGCAGCGACAGCAGGCAATCCAGTTCCTGTTGGCAATAGAATTGGCATTGAAAAAATTGCCATTCGTTTTGAAGTCCGTGAAGTTGTCAATAAAGCGACAAGCAGTTTTGTAACACTTCTAGGCAGTGGTCAAACGCTCAATTCGATGGTTGTCAACAACAATCCAACGTTCTTTAAATGTGTCGTGGATGAGTTGGTGACTTTGGGCGATTGTTCACCGCTTTCGGGCAATATCCATACGTCCTATACCGTGCATCATCCTTTGCTGAAAGATGTATCTATTCATGTTCGGAGCAATAGTGGTGTCATCAATAAGTATCTGAGCGATGGTTTTATCACTTTATCGAACAATACGAATAGTGCCGTCAATCATCGAAACACGGCGGGTTTGAAAATAAACGCCACACCCAACGACCTTATCAGATGCACTTATTTGTTGACTTATTCTGTGACTCGCCGACTGCATACAGGCGATGGTGCAGATTCGTCCAATCCACAATATATTGTGTTCTTCTATGAGTAAAATTCCGCAATGCCTCCCTTAGTCTCTTTATACTGAGGGGGGCATTTTTAATTAAAAAAACGCCCATAAAAGGTACTTTTATCAAAGCTCTTTTCGATTAAACACACTTTCCTTTTGTGGTTCTCTATCTGCTAAAATAGCCAACACATTGTTGACCGTTGAAACGCACATTTTGGTATAAGTCGTTGCCGTCAAACTGCCGACATGTGCTGTGATAAGTGCTTTTGGGTGGGTCAATAATGGGTCATTTGGTGAAGGCGGTTCTGTTGCTAAAACATCTGCGCCAAAACCTGCAATTGTTTTATTTGCTAAGTTTTCATACAAAATATCTTGTTCAACAATCGTTCCGCGTGCTGTATTGATGAGTATTGCATGAGGTTGCATCAGTGAAAAAGCCTTTGCATCAATCAAATGGTGCGTTTCTGGCGCATAAGGTAGATGTATGGAAATGATATCGGATTGCGTAAGCACTTCTTCAAAAGACAGAAAGACATATTCGTTTTTGACTTTACTTCTATTCCAATAAATGACTTTCATACCAAACGCATCTGCAATTTTGGCAACTTTTTGACCGATATTGCCCAAACCCAATATGCCCAAAGTCTTACCATTTAGTTCATCGCCTTGAAAATGATTGCGGGTTTCCCAATTACCCGCTTTGACTTCGTTTATGGATTGATATAAATTGCGTTGCAACATCAGCATCAACGAAATGGTATGTTCAGCAATCGTTGCCGCGTTTGAACCTGGGGCATTGACGACTTTTATTTTACGTACCGTTGCTTCTTTTACATCAACATTATCCAACCCAACACCGCAACGTGCTGCCACTTGTAAATCGGGGCAAGCCGTCATCAATGCCTTATTCACTTGTCCTTTGCCTCTTGTAATGACGGCATGAATCGCATTTTCTGCCATAATTTTTGCCAAAGGTTGATCGCCATAAGCGGTGAAAATTTTGATATTTTCGGCATTGGTGAGCAATGTCAATGCATCATCGGCTATGGTTTCTAAAAGCAGTACGTTTTTCATGTTGATAGACACCCCTCAGTCCCGAGGTATCGGGATTCAAGAATATTTTAAGTTAAAAAATTGAAAATCAAGATGTTAAGTAATGATGAATGATAAATGAGGGATGATGAATTTGGGCATATAAGTAGTCCAAATGCATCATTCCTCATTCATCATTAAGCTTGTGGTACAATGTCGCATTTTCAGACTTATATCCTCTAAAATCATTACGACCTGATACATAAATACCCGCTTGATAAAGTTCATCTTCAAAAATAGCAGGGTTAATATAGCTGCCTGGAAGGGAGGATAATTCTACCAAATTGCCAGAAGGGTCACGCACAAACATCTGAATTGCGCCATCGGGTAGCTGACGGACTTTGCCCCACGGTCTGATGTCAATGACATCTAATGCTTTCATTCTAAAAAAAATAGCATTGATATCATCTATTTGAACGCAAATATGACCTCTAAACGAATAGGTGTCTTCCCATTCAGTCAGGTGCAATTGTTGTTCCTCATTGAACTTAAAAAAGGCGGTTGGATAGTCAAATAAAAAAGCGGGTAGCGGTGTCAAACCCAGTTCATTTTCATAAAAAGCACAAGCCGCTTCAAGGTTACTGACCACGAGGGCAACATGATTAATTTTTACTGCTCTTGCCATGATAATTGTATTGTTATATTGCTGTATTGTTGTATTGTTAAATTGTTATTTTCAACAATACAACAATACAGCAATACAGCCTTTTATTGTTTAAATTCTTTTACAAAATCCCAATTGGGTGTTAGCCCTAAACCTGCGGCTTTTGGTGCTTCTATCATACCGTCTATGACTTCAATTTTTTCATTGACTAAGTCATACATCATCGGGTTGCCGCCCAATGAAAACTCAATGACGACCGCAGCAGGGGCAGCAAAAGCCACATTTACACCCGCCATAAATGAAAAGGCTGAACCCCAACAATGCGGAGCTAATTCGAGTTGATAGGTATGTGCCAAATGTGCCACACGCATCGCTTCCGTAATGCCACCGATGATAGCAGAATCGGGCTGAACGACATCTAAAGCGCGGACTTCAATCAAATCCCGCACATCAAAAGCGGTGTATTCGCTTTCGCCTGCGGCAATGGGGATGGAGGTAGAAGCGCGCACTTCGGCAGTTCCGTGGCGGTTATCGGGGCTGATAGGTTCTTCAAACCAATATAAATTGCAATCTTCAACGCCTCTGCAAAACTGTTTAGCTTCTGGAACGCTGAATGTGCCGTGGGCATCGGTCATTAGTTTTATGTCGTCGCCCAAGGCTTCACGAGCCGCTTGCACCCGTTTTATGCTTTCTTTGACGGTTTCGTCCATGACGCCGACCCGCATTTTTACGCCTTGAAAACCTTTGGAGACATACCCCCTCAGTTGTTCGCCAATTTTATCCGCATTTGCCCAACCTCCGCTGGCGTAAGCTTGCATTTTATCGCGACACGCACCGCCTAACAATTCCACAACAGGTACGCCCAAAGCCTTACCTTTTAAATCCCAAAGGGCTGTATCAATGCCACTCATGGCAGAAATTGTCAAACCTCTGCGCCCTAAAATAGGGAATTTTCGACCTCTTGACAGAGCATAATGGTCACGTGTGCCATTGTAAATAAGCTCCCAAATGCGAGAGATATGGCGAGCATCTTGACCAATTAATAAAGGTTTAAGCTCTTGTTCAACACACGTCACAATGGAAGCGCATACGCCTGACGAACCGACTGCCGCCTTTGCTTCCCCAAAACCTTGCAGTCCTGTATCGGTTGTGACGACCACGAGCGTCATATCGAAATCGGTCAAAAGACCGTAATCGGATTTGTGTTGTTTTTCTTTGGGAATTGGACAACGAAGCCAGAAGGCTTCTACGTTTGTTATTTTCATATAAAATTAGGTTTTGTTTAAATCAACGGACGCAATTTCCGAATAGACTTCTTAGACAACATCGTATAAAACGCTTCTGTAACGGCGGAACTACCGTGATCTTCCAAAAATTTCTTTTGTTCTGCGCTCAAACCTTTCGGCGTTGCTTCGATGGAATTGGGATATGGATTGGCGGGAGTACGGTCTAAAGGCGAACAAAACTCAACCGATAACACCTTATCATAGCCAATTTCTTGCAGCGTTTTGATGACTTTTCGCCAATTAATTGTACCCATGCCCGGTGCCATACGATTGTTGTCCGCTACGTGAAAACCGACAAGGCGACCTTTGGCACGACGAATCGCCGCATACATATCGTCTTCTTCAATATTCATGTGAAACGTATCCAAACACACCCCGCAATTTGGTCCAACGGCTTCCGCTAAGGCTAAGGCTTGGTCTCCTCGATTGATAAAATAGGTTTCAAAGCGGTTTATGGGTTCGATACCGATTAAAATGCCCATACTTTCGGCATAATCATATATTTCTTTCAGACTTTCCACTGCCCAATCCCATTCTTCATCGGGGCGACCGTCGGGAACTATTTTGCCCACAGTAGCAGGTACAACTGACACCATTTGTCCATCCAATTCTTTGACCATACGGACAATGTCTTTGACATATTGCACCGAATTCGCTCTTTGGGTTTTGTCTTTTGCCAAAAGATTGCGCTCGCCCAACATTAAAGTCACCGACCCCCAACAACCGATATTGTGGTCTTTGAGTAACTTTCCGACTTTAGCGGTATCATATTGCTCGGGTGCGCCTTGAATTTCGATTTTATCGTAGCCCAATTTGGCAATGCGTTTAACCGTTTTTTCAAGGGTTTCTGCCCGCATCCAATTGTGAATTGAAATTTCCATAGTTATTTTAAGATTTAATTGATAGTTGATAATGGATAGTTGATAACTGCAAGAGTGGGAAATCACTTTATTGTATCAAACTTTTTTCTGATTTCACATACCCAATTCTATGAGCGACAACGTACAATGAATCGCCTTTTTGCCAACTAAAAGGCTTTTGATACACCGTCCAAGTGTCTTTCCACGACTTTCGATAGCCAATAGATGCCCCCTCAGTATTCGCCGTAATTTTGACTTTATTTTCTTTAAAACTGACGATAGGTTCAGCCGTTTTAGGCGGTGTATCTTTGCCGTTCCACCATTGTTTTACCATGTCCATTTCGGGTATGGCACCCCAATCTTTATAGTCTTTCAACCATTTTTCATGGGCGGATTTCAACTCTTTCAGCTTATCGGCGTATTGCGGATTTTTGGCTAAATCATTCAGTTCAAAAGGGTCGGTTTGTAAGTCAAATAGTTCTTCGTCGGGCTTTGTCAGTCTGAACCAATCCATTTGAGCCGCATTGAGTTTACCTTCATCGCGCAGTTTTAACAAATGAGGCATCAAGGGATTTTGAAGCCGATAACGGATATTTTGGTAGAAAGGCAACTGTGGCATATAATAACGCAAATAGTTGAAACGCCCATCACTCACTGACCTTACACGGTCAACTTCTGAATCCATACGGTCTCGGGCGCCATAAATGTACGGGCGTGCTTTTTTCGCTTTTTGTTCACCCAAAAAGGCTTGTCCTTGAATGGGTTTTGGAATCGGTATGCCTGTAAGCGATAATACTGAGGGGGCTAAATCTATGAAACTGATGAGTTGATCATCGGTGGTTCCTTGTTTCAAAAAAGGGGCTTTGATGATTAACGGCACGCGCAAACCTCGGTCGTGCAATTCTCTTTTGACGTAAGGCATTCCGTCACCGTGGTCGCTGTAAAAGAAGAGAATGGTATTGTCGTAGAGTCCATCAGCTTTGAGTTGTGCAATAATGTCACCCACTTCTTTGTCCATAATCATCACATTGGTTAAAAACCGAGCGATTACATGGCGACTGATACTGTCATCGGGATAATAGGGCGGCACTTCTACGTCTTTTGGATTGACCAAAAGGGGTTCTTTATCTCTTGCCCATACTTGCGATTCATGTGTCGTCATTATGTTAAAAATAGCGAAAAAGGGTTGATATTTATCTTTTCTATTACGCCAGTGGGCTTTTCTGTCGCTTTCGTCCCAAGCGGTAACGGGTGCTTCAAATTGATAATCCTCCTTTGAATTATTCGTGCAGTAATAACCCTCTTTTCTCAAATATTCAGAAAAACACTTAACATCGGGTGGTAAAACCGCAGAATAGGACTTAAAACCAACAGGGTAAGCATCTATGGCAGCTGGAGACATACCCGATGTTCTCATATTTTGCCCGCCATTCGACGTTTGATAAAAACCCGTGAAAGTAACAAGGGAAGCAAACAATAAGATAAGGTGTATTTTCATTATTCGTATTGGATAAATATCAAAAATTTAAAAGACAAAACGGTTCTAAGTCGATGAATGTCAATAATTACTCTAACTCTATGTAAGAGTTACTTAAGGTGAAATTATTGATTATTGAGAGATAGGCCACATAATCGGACAAAAATGTTTTAAATTTTAATCATTGGGAATTTTTCGACCAATATTTTTACCCCCCTCAGTATTTTCTACTGTTACTTTCTTTAATTGACCAAATAAAACTATCATTGCATTATTAAATAAAAACAAAATGATGACCAAAAGGAACGGACTGATTATAGGTTTAATGCTGGTGATAATTATGGCATTTTTGCCTTCATCTTCTAAGAAAATTCAATTATCCAAAGGCGCACATATCTCTTTGATAGGTGGCAATTTAGGCTCACGCATGTTGAATTATGGTGTTTTTGATACCGAAATACAACTGCGTTTCCCAGAAAATAACATAACAATTCGTAATATGTGCGATGGCGGCGATACGCCAGGATTCAGACCACATTCTGCCAGAAATGACCCGTGGGCGTTTCCGGGTGCTGAAAAATTTCAGACGGAATATGCTAAAAGCTCCGATAGTCGAGGCACTTTCCCTAAGCCCGATGAGTGGCTTTCCAATCTGAAAACCGATGTCCTTTTGGCGTTTTTCGGTTACTCTGAATCCTTTGCAGGAGAAGCGGGTTTAGACAATTTCAAAGCTGAATTGAGCGCTTTTGTGCAGCATACTTTGTCTCAAAAATACAATGGCGTTGCACCCCCTCAGTTAGCATTGGTGTCGCCTATTGCTTTTCAAAATTTGTCTGACAAATACGATTTGCCCAACGGTATGAATGAAAATAAAAACCTCGAACTTTATACAAAAGCGATACAAGCCGTTGCTAATCAATACGATGTGATTTTTTTAGACGTTTTCAACCCTACTAAAAAATGGTTTGAAACAGGCGAACAATTGACCATTGATGGTTGCCAACTCAATACTGAGGGGTACCAAAAGTTTGCTGCTTTTTTGGTCGAACAGCTTTTTGAAAACAACGGTATTCAAAACGAAAATAATAGAAAAGCCATCCAAGATGCCGTTTTAGAAAAGGATTGGTTTTGGCACAATGACTATAAAATTCCCAATGGTGTTCACGTTTATGGTCGGCGTTACAAACCTTTTGGACCTGATAATTACCCCGATGAGGTGACAAAAGTACGTCAAATGACGGTCATCCGAGACAGTGCGGTGTGGTTTGCTGGCAGTTATGGCGTTAACGAGGGAGAAACTGCCAATCACCCTTACGATGTGGCGGCTGCCGATGCTAAGACGCTGGTTTTAAAGCCTGTTGAGACCAATGCAAAACTCATTGGCGAAAACTCACCTTATTTATATGGTGAAGATGCTTTGAAGAAATTTACCATGGCACCGGGCTTCAAAATTGACTTATTCGCTTCTGAAAAAGAGTTTCCAGAATTAGCCAATCCAAGTCAAATAGCATTTGATAACAAAGGCAGATTGTGGGTTGCCGTGATGCCGACTTATCCGCATTATCGCCCAGGTGACCCAAAACCTAACGATAAACTCATCATTTTAGAAGATACCGACAATGATTTTAAAGCCGATAAATTGACCGTTTTTGCCGATCATTTGCACATTCCTGCGGGTTTTGAATTTGCGCCCGAAGGCGTTTATATATCGCAAGGCACGAATCTGAAACTCTATACCGACACCGATGGCGACGACAAAGCGGACAAAGTAGAGATTATTTTAAGCGGTTTTGACGACCACGACACCCACCACGTTATCAGTGCGTTTTGTGCCGACCCGTCGGGTGCAATTTACATGGGCGAAGGCGTTTTTCTGCATACCAGCGTCGAAACACCTTATAGAACGGTGCGTGGCACAAACGGCGGCTTTATGCGTTACAATCCGAATCAAAAAAAATTGGATAAATTGGCTCAATTGCCCATTCCCAATCCATGGGGCATTGCCTTTGACGGATGGGGGCAACCTTTTTTCTTGGCGACTTCGGGTCCCGATGCCTATTGGATGACACCCGGCACTGTCAAACCTGTTTATGGCTATTCTTCACCTACAGGAAAATCAATTATTGAAGAAAAACAACGCGTACGCCCAACTTCGGGTTTGGAATTTATATCCAGTCGGCACTTCCCCGATGAAGTGCAAGGCGATTTATTGCTCAACAACACCATTGGTTTTTTAGGCTCTAAAATGCACCAAGTCATCAAAGACGGCACAGGTTATACGACCAAACACCGCATGGATTTGGTACAAAGCACCGACCCTAATTTCCGCCCTGTGGATATGGAAATTGCGCCCGATGGCTCACTTTACCTTGCAGATTGGCACAATACCTTGGTGGGTCACATGCAGCACAATGCGCGCGACCCGCTTCGTGACCACGTACACGGACGCATTTATCGTATCTCCTACCCTGCTCGTCCGTTGGTAAAACCCGCAAAAATAGACGGCGCAAGTATTGAAGAATTATTGGATAATTTGAAACTACCCGAATACCGCAGCCGCTATCGGACAAAAAGAGAATTGCGTGGACGTGATAAGAATGAAGTTTTTAATAAACTCCAAATCTGGTTAAAAAACCTTGATAAAAAGGAGGCTAACTATGAGCATCACCGTTTGGAAGGGCTTTGGGTCAGTTGGGGCATCAATAAAATTGATGAAAATTTGTTGCTTTCTTTGCTCAAATCAAAAGACGAAAGAGTGCGTGCCGCCGCCGTTGAAGTCGTGCGTTTTAATACAGATAAAATTAAAGATGCAACAGATATGATTGTCCAAGCCGCCAATGACAAAAGTGGTCGGGTGCGCATGGAATCTTTGGTGGCGAGTACGTGGTTGGACAAACCTGTCCTTCAAAAAGTGCTAAAAAACATCGAAAAGCTCCCGATGGACGACCATTTACGCATCATTTACAATTATTTAAGACAGCCGCCACAAGACATAAAAGATTCAAATCAAGCACAACCGCTTGATAAAAAAAGCAGTTTGTATGTAAAAGGTTTGGAAATTTACAATCGGGAAGGCTATTGTGTCACCTGCCATCAAGCCAATGGTAAAGGTCTTGAAGATTCGGGTTTCCCCCCGCTTGAAAAAAGCAAATGGGTTTCAGGCAGCCCTGATAGACTCATAAAAATAATACTGCACGGACTTTATGGACCGATAGAAGTGAACGGCAAAAAATACCCAGGCAATGTTCCGATGACTCCTTATAGTACAATGTTGAGCGATGAAGAAGTAGCGGCGGTATCGAATTTTGTTAGAAATTCCTTTGGTAATTCCTCTAATTTCATCATTACAACTGAAAAAGTTAAAATGGTAAGAGATGAAACCAAAAAGCAAAAAGGCTTTTATACACCTACGGAATTGTTGAAATTGCACCCACATGAGTAGTAAATGACCCCTCAGTATTTTTACTAAAAAATTGATTCTCAATGAAAAATCTAATCAAACTAAGCTTTTTACTCGTTTTTACAGCCTCTTGTTTTTCCGCAACAAGAGAGCAAACAAAGAAAAAACCACACATCGTTTTTGTCATCGGTGATGAAGAATACCGTTCCGAAGAAAGTATGCCTATGTTGGGTAAAATATTGCATCGAGAATTGGGTGCAAAAATCAGTTTGTGTTTTCCGTTGGACAGTGCGGGTAATATCAACCCCAATATCACCAACAATATCGTTGGTTTAGAAGCCTTGAAAACAGCCGATTTAATGGTCGTTTTTACAAGATGGCGAGAACTGCCGAAACATCAAGCCAAAATGATTACGGACTATGCCGAATCAGGCAAACCCATAGTAGGTTTCCGAACAGCAACGCACACTTTTAAGTATAAAACCGATAGCACGATGTTTTACCTCAATGATGATTGGCCCGCCAAAGTCTATGGACAACAATGGATTACACATCACGGACATTTTGAAGATGGCAATAAACCACTGACTTCCGTTTACCTGAAAGGTGACACCGATACCCCTATTTTGAATGGCTTTCAACCTTTTCAAGCCTATTCATGGCTCTACCACGTGGACGGCGGCAAATGGAGACTCAATGGCGATTGCAAGCCGTTTTTAGAAGGAAAAGCGTTAAGATCCAATCATGAAAAAGATGGTAAACTTGACCAATTTCCCTTAACAAACCCTGTAGCGTGGACAAAAACATATATGACGCAAAGCGGTAAATCGGCTCGTGTATTTTTCACAACATTGGGACATCCTTACGATTTCAAAGACGTTTCAATGCGAATATTGGCGCTCAACGGCATTTATTGGGCTTTGGGTTATGAAAAGAAAATTCCTAAAACAGGCGTAAATGCCGATTTTGTTGACCCATATAATCCTAATAATTCTGGTTTTGGTGAACGATATAAAAAAGGAATGAAGCCAATTAAGATTGGGAAATAGACTTGTTCTCAAATAGAGGCTGTTTATGAGGTACATTAGTTTTAAGAGTCACTTAAAGTCTAAACATTAAACGTCTTAGCTGTGTATGCACCAATATTGGCAATATCCTTTTTTTTGAGGCTGATGTCATAAAGCGATCGATTGATGTCTTTGGCTGGAAATTGGGCAATGATTTTCTCCGCTTGATCTTTACGCAGGCGAAAGTCAGTCGTTAAGCGTTCAAAGAGTCGAGCCGTCGTCTCATCTTGCGGAGGTGGTGCAGCCACGGCTTTAGGGCGATTAAATTTGAATTCAATATCTGTTATCCGTTTGCCTGTTTTTTTGAGCGTATATTCAAAAGCTAAATCAGTATGCTCACTGATTTCCTTTTGGGCAACCTTTAAAACATATTTTTCAAAAGCCGACCATTTTTCGTATTGTTCATTACCTGTTTTTGGGTCGTACAACTTGAGCCTTTCCTTGAATTCGCGTACAGAAATCCGTAAAAGACCTGTTGAACGAAATTGGGCAAGCATTTCGTAAAGGCGTTTAGAAAATTTTGAATCCAAGGACAAGACCATATTCAGCTCGAAAGTCGTAAAATTGTTTTTGAGTTCAAACAAATAGGGCCGGATCTTGGCATCTAAACCAATCTCGATCATGCCATGACTGTCATATTCAGCAGAAGATATAGGGCGAATCTGCAAATAATTGCCATTTTCGCGGATAATAAACAACTCACGGTCGAGCAATCGGTTGGTCGCTTCTTTAAGTTCTTCATATTTGATTTTTTTGCGGGTACGCTCCATCAGTTCTTTGCCCGATATGCGATAATAGCGCGTCGGCGGGTCATTTTTATCTAATTGAGCCATGACCATGTACATAATATTCTTTTCCAACGCCGTCATCGAATAACGAGCGGTTGTAATAGCGTTGTCTTGAACAACTAACCTTTTTTCTTCTTGTGGTTGATTCATCTAACAAAATTACAATAAAGGATAGAAATACAAAACAAATTTATCCTTTGCGGAGGTATTTCTATCCCTTTTGGAGGATTTCCTATCCTTTATTTGGAGGTATTTCTATCCTTTACGGAGGTATTTCTATCCCATTCGGAGGTATTTCTATCCTTCACCTCTATAAATAGTTGATATTCAATGTCTTGCAGAGGCTAAAAACAAATAAAAAACTTTATTTAAAAAGTGATTCACACAAAACTTTTAATTTGTGTGGAAAATTTTTTAGAAAAGAGTTTATTTGTTTAAAAAGACTTCATAAAGGATAGAAATTCCTCCAAACCATTTGGCTTTATTTAGAGCCGCTTTTTGCCTACCAAGAGTGGTTTCCCTAACTATTCACCCAACATTTGCTACAGCCCAATTATTGTAGGTTCTCTTACAACCGTTTGCTACGTAATACAACCGTAAAACAAAGGATAGAAATTCCTCTTTGTTTGAATATACCCCTTTCTATCCCTCATGAGGGATAGAAAGGGGTATTACTATCGCTACCCGCAGTAAATTTTCTTAACAAATGTAAAAAATAAGCTCAAACATTTTTTCCTTTCATAAAGCTCGGTTATGTTTGCGAATAAAGTTGAAATAACTTTAAAGAGAAGTGAATAAGACTTTATTTTAAAGTTATTTCAACTTTATTTTGACTTTTTATTAATTTTTATAAATCAACCAATTGTTATGATTTACACCATAGGGGGCATAAAAGGTGGCTCAGGTAAAACAACCCTTGCGACCAATTTGGCGGTGATGCTACATCTAAATGGGCGCGATGTTCTGTTTGTTGATGCCGATGATCAAGAAACAGCAACCGATTTTACACACTGGCGCAACAACAACTTGCCAGAAGGTGCAGGTTATACAGCCATTCAGCTATCAAATAATGCGGTGCGTACTGAGCTTTTGAAACTCAAAAGTAAATACGACGATATCGTTATTGACACGGGTGGGCGAGATACGTCAAGTCAGCGTGCTGCCATGACCGTTTCTGATGTCTATATCGTGCCGTTCATTCCGCGTTCATTCGATATGTGGACGTTGGAAAAAGTCGTCCGCTTGATAGACGAGATGCGCGCTGCTAATCCTGACTTACGTGCTTATGCCGTTTTAAACAAGACGGATGCCAGGGGTTCAGACAATGTAGAAGCCAAAGAGTTTTTGGCGGAAACAGGCAGTATTATTTTAGTTGAAGCGACTTTAGGTCATCGTAAGTCTTTTGCCAATGCGGCATCAAAAGGGTTGAGTGTGGTCGAATTCAAGCCGACAGATGAAAAAGCGAACAATGAAATAACGATTCTTTATGATTTTTTAACAAAAGAAGTGAAATAGATTTGACTAGTAAAAACTAAACTATTAAGTTTAAATTTACTTTATAACAACTTTATAACAACTTTATAACAACTTTATAACAACTTTATAACAACTTTTAAATAAGTCTATAATAACTTTATTAATAACGAATAACGAATAACGAATAACGAATAACGAATAACGAATAACGAATAACGAAATGGCACTTTCAAAAAAACCAATCAAAAGTAAACCCGAAGTTAATGAGGATATCGTCTCCGCTTTGATCAACAAAGGCGGGAGTGTACCAAATACGGTCGAAAGAACAACGAGCGAAAAGGCGCAGAAAAAAGTATTGAAAGGTGGGCAGGTGCCTGTGCAGTTGCGCCTGAGCCCCCAAATTTTAGATGTGATTGATGACTTGATTGCCGCAAAAATGATTCCTATTGCACGGCATGCGTGGTTTATGAACGCTATAGCGGAACAAATCAAGCGTGAGCAACAAGAAGGGTAGGCATAATTCACACCTCCAATTGCCTATTTCCAAATGGTTTGAGTTTAATACTGAGGGGAGGTGAAAAATTTATCTATTATGAAATTAGATGCACATCAGCATTTTTGGCATTATGATCCAATCGTTTATGATTGGATTGATGACAGTATGAAAGTTATAGCTAAGGACTTTTTGCCGTCCGATTTAGCACCATTATTACAAAAAAACAGTATCGAAGGCTGCATCGCCGTTCAAGCCCGTCAATCGGAGGAAGAAACCGATTTTCTCATTGAGTTAGCGGAGAAAAACCCTTTTATCAAGGGTGTCGTGGGTTGGATTGACCTGCGTGACTTGAATTTCATGCTTCAACCAGCATTTTTAAGAGGCATAGCAGCCTTAAAAAAGCACAATTTTGTCTATGATATACTCATTTTTCCTAAGCAATTGCCTAATACTTGCAAGTTGGTGCAGCTTTTTCCAGAACAGACTTTTGTACTCGACCACATTGCGAAGCCCGATATTAAAAACGGCGATACGGCAACATGGGAAAGAGATATCAAAGCACTTTCCGTCTTTCCAAATGTATATTGCAAAATTTCGGGTATGGTGACAGAAGCGGATTGGTCAAAACCTGAACCAAAAGCTTTTACAAAATACATTCATCATGTTTTAGATTGTTTTGGTACAGAAAGGATTATGTTTGGCAGCGATTGGCCCGTTTGTCAAGTGGCTGCATCGTACAATAGGGTAGTGGAGATAGTCGAACAAAATACACGCCATTTGTCGGAGACAGAAAAAGAAATGTTGTGGGGAAGGACGTGTGAGAAAGTATATAACGTGTGATGTAGGTTGAAAACCATGCAATTTATAAATAACTAATTTTTATCAAACAACGAATTCTATATGCAATTCAAGGAATTAGAGACGATTAAAGCTCTTTTTAGAGAAAAACACAAGGCCGAACCCCTTATTGTGCGCTCACCTGGACGTATCAATCTCATAGGAGAACACACTGATTATAACGAAGGATATGTGCTACCTGCTGCAATTGACAAAGCCGCTTATATCGCTATATCGTTGCGGGATGACGATGAAATTCATCTGACAGCTTATGATTTGAAAGAGACATTTTCGACGGATATTTCAGATCTTAAACCCATTGGCGATGTCAGTTGGCCCAACTTTATTTTGGGGGCAGCAGCGCAATTTGCAGAAAAAGGCATAAAAATCAAAGGTTTTAATGCTATTTTGGCAAGTGATGTGCCGATTGGTGCGGGGCTGTCTTCGTCCGCAGCGATTGAATGTGCGACGACTTTTGCCTTAGATGAACTCTTAAAATCAGGTTTGGATCGGTTGACGATGGTTCAAATGTCGCAAAAAGCGGAACATGAATATGCGGGCGTTAAATGCGGCATTATGGATCAATTTGCCAGTATGTTCGGCAAAAAGAACCACGTTTTGCGCCTCGATTGTCGCTCTTTGGCATATGAATATTTCCCTTTAAAAATGGAGGGACTTAAAATTGTTTTGCTCGATACCAATGTCAAACACTCTTTGGCATCGTCTGAATACAATACTCGTCGTGAACAATGTGAAGAAGGTGTGGCGTTGATTCAAAAAAAGCACCCCTCAGTAAAAAGCCTTCGAGATGCAGATATGAGCATGGTTGACGACTGCATTGACCCCACTACGCTTGTATATAACAGGTGTAAATACATTGTAGAAGAAAAACAACGCTTGCTTGATGGCTGCGTGGCACTTGAAAAAGGTGACATTGTAACATTTGGCAAAAAGATGTTCGCAACGCATCAGGGACTCAGCAAAGAGTATGAAGTGAGCTGTCCAGAACTTGATTTTTTGGTTGACCAAGTAAAGGACGACCCCTCAGTATTGGGCGCAAGAATGATGGGCGGCGGCTTCGGTGGTTGCACCATCAATTTAGTAAAAGAGGAAGTGGTTGATGCTTTGATTGAACGCATTGCCCCTCTTTATGCCGAAGCGATGCAATTAGACATGAAAAGTTATGTGATTGCGCTTGAAGATGGCACTTCTGTTTTTGTATAACAACGTGCCTTTTTGGCATTCTGAACGCAGTGAAAGAATCTGTATAAACAATTGAAAATGAATTATTTAGATTCTTTCACTGCGTTCAGAACGGCAAAAAGTGCATCGCTTCATAAAACGAAATTTACCAATTAATTTTAAACTAACTATTTCATGACAAACAATTTCGATTATAAAGAACACCCGCATCAGCGGCTCAATATGCTCACAGGCGAATGGGTTTTGGTATCGCCGCACCGTACCAAACGCCCGTGGCAAGGAAAAGTCGAGGCATTGCCGCCCGACAACCGCCCTACTTATGACCCAAGTTGTTATTTGTGTCCAACCAATACAAGGGCAGACGGCTCTACAAATCCAGATTATACGTCGCCCTATTCGTTTACCAACGATTTTTCAGCATTATTGATCGATACGCCTGATGGGACGTATATTGAACAAGATTTGCTGCAAGCCAAAAGCGAACGAGGCATCTGCAAAGTGATTTGTTTTTCGCCCAATCATGCTTTGACGTTGCCGCAAATGGCAGAGGCAGATATTTCAAAAGTCGTTGATTTATGGCAAGCAGAATTTGAAGAATTGTCAAAAAATGAGTGGATAAAATACATTCAGATTTTTGAAAACAAAGGCGCTATCATGGGTTGCAGCAATCCGCATCCGCATGGACAAATTTGGAGTCAAAGCGAAGTGCCGATGGAAGTGGCTAAAGAAACGGTGCAATTCAAAAAGCATTTTGACGAAACAGGTAGAAGCCTGCTTTCTGATTATTTGAAGATAGAATTAGAAAAAAAGGAAAGAATCGTTTGTTTGAACGACGATTTTGTAGCAGTTATTCCTTTTTGGGCGGTCTGGCCTTACGAAGTTTTGGTTATGAGTCGCCGGCATATTACGTCGATTACAGATTTTACGGATTCAGAAAAACAGAATTTGGCAAATATCATCAAACAATTGACCATCCGCTACGACAATCTGTTTGAAACCAGTTTCCCCTATTCGGCAGGTATGCACCAAAGCCCTGTCAATGATGGCGAACATGCAGAATGGCATTGGCACATGCACTTTTATCCACCATTATTGAGGTCAGCAACGGTCAAAAAGTTTATGGTTGGGTATGAAATGTTGGGTATGCCGCAGCGTGATATTACGGCAGAACAAGCGGCTGAAAAGTTGCGGTCGGTGTCGGATGTGCATTATTTGCAGAATAAGTAAGGCGATATTATTGACGGGGTAATTTTGAAATTACCCCGTCAATTTATTTTCTGCAACAAATTAAAAATCAAGTGATTACAAAAATAATTTGCAATTCTACAACGTCTTTGATAAAGGCTTCTCCTACTTTTAAGCAAATAATTTTTTTATCATACCCCTCAGTAATATTGATTGCATAATCGCAACTATTAAGGGCTAACACAAATTTCACGAATTGATTTTTCTAATTTATTGTCTTTCAGATGCACAAAGTCAGAAAACTATTCCATTTAATTCGTGTAATTTGTGAAATTCGTGTCGCCATAGCAGTTACGTATAATCAAATAAAACTCATTTATAAATGCCTATCTATCACAAACTTGGAAAAATACCGCCCAAACGCCATACGCAGTTTAGAAAGACCGATGGCGGACTTTACTACGAGCAACTTTTTGGGACAATCGGTTTTGACGGAATGTCCACCTTGCTCTATCAAGTGCATCGCCCGACGATGGTGAAGGAAATTTTATCAGAAACCGACGTTGCGCCTAAAATTGCAGTGCAAAAAAACATCAAAGCCCGTTTGCTCAAAGGCTTTGACGTGCCACCACAAGACGATTTTTTGGACAGTCGCACACCGCTTTTGGTCAATTCGGATATCCATATCGGTTTGGCAGCACCTAAAAAGTCTTTGACCGAATATTTTTATAAAAATGCAGATGCCGATGAAATGCTGTTTGTGCATCGTGGTACAGGTACTTTGCGGACACAATTGGGCAATATTCCCTTTGAATATGGTGATTATTTGATTATTCCAAGGGGTATGATTTATCAAATTGACTTCGATACTACAGACAATCGCTTACTTTGTGCCGAATCTTTTCACCCGATTTATACGCCCAAACGATATCGCAATTGGTTTGGGCAACTCTTAGAACATTCGCCTTTTTGTGAACGTGATTACAAGCTGCCACAAGACCTTGAAACGCACGACGAAAAAGGTGATTTCATTATGAAAATCAAAAAACAAGGCGTTTTGTACGAAATGCTCTACCCAACACACCCTTTTGATGTCATTGGTTGGGACGGTTACAATTATCCTTATGGCTTTTCAATCCATAATTTTGAGCCAATAACAGGACGTGTTCATCAGCCGCCACCTGTTCATCAGACTTTTGAGACAAAGGCGTTTGTGGTCTGTTCGTTTTGCCCTCGTTTGTACGATTACCACCCCCTCAGTATTCCCGCGCCTTACAACCATTCGAATATTGACAGCGACGAAATGTTGTACTATGTGGACGGTGATTTTATGAGCCGCAACAACATCGAGCAAGGGCATATCACTTTGCACCCAAGCGGTATTCCGCACGGCCCTGCGCC
>JAYSQG010000223.1:0-4406 GCA_043721685.1 Saprospiraceae bacterium
TGTTAAAACACGATAAATAGACCCCCTCAGTATAAAAGGGGTTTAACGAACTTTATTTCTTTATGATTTTTTTAACAAACCATAGTTTCTATAACGTCAGAACTCAATAACTTTGCCCCAATGGAAAAAATGCGCATTATTTCAGAAGGTACTCAATTCGACTTAACAATCGAGCGACTTTGTCATCAACTCATAGAAGATTATGATGATTTTCAAGATACCTGTATCATAGGTATACAAACGGGCGGAGTTCAGTTGGCAGAACGTTTGATTGAAAAATTAGATGATATACTGAGGGGTACAAATATTCCGTTTGGTAAACTCGATATTACTTTTTACCGCGATGATTTTAGGACATCAGACAAACCGCTTGCCGCAAATGTCAATGATATGCCCTTCATTATTGCCAATAAAAAGGTTATTTTGGTTGATGATGTCTCATACACAGGGCGTTCCGTGCAAGCCGCTTTGTCTGCCTTAAATCATTATGGTCGCCCAGAATCCATCAAATTACTCGTCTTGGTTGACCGTCATTTCAATAGACAATTGCCGATTCAACCCGATTATATAGGTATAAGTATTGATGCCTTAGACGAAGCTTACGTCCGAGTTGATTGGGCAACGGACGAAGAGACTGATAAAATTCTTCTTTTTCCTCAAAAACAATAGTTAAATATGAATGATGAAATTTAACGAAGCGACATTCATATTTCATCATTTATCATTCATCATTCTAAACGCAGTCGTAGTTCCTGCGTGTAAAAAATTAAAACACACTTATCATGGTTTATCTCACACGTGTCGAACGGTTCAATGCCGCGCACAAACTTTGGGTAGCTGATTGGAGCGCAGAAAAAAACATCGAAGTTTTCGGAAAATGTTCAAACAAAAACTGGCATGGTCACAACTATACGTTGTTTGTAACTGTTAAAGGAAATCCACATCCGCAAACAGGTTTCATTATTGATGCAAAAAAGTTGGGCAAGCTTATCAAAGATGTTGTGACTGAAAAATTGGATCATTCTAATCTGAATTTGGACGTTGATTTTATTCCAAAACACCTCCAACCGACGACTGAAAATATGGTCATCCTAATTTGGCAACAACTTGAGCAGCACATCATTGCCGAAGGCGCACAACTGCATTGTGTTAAATTAGTAGAAACTGAAACCATATTTGCAGAATATTATGGGGAAGCATAGCCTCGAATAGTGAGTAAGCAAAGCTATTTGTTTATGCTAAAATAATCTTAAACTATTTAAAATCAATAGTTTGTAGTATTGCTTACACTGCAAATGCCCACAACGACACATGACATCTACTGATTTTACAAATTACTCAAAAGTGGAAAAATATAATAAAGAAATAACGCAAGATATTGCAGATTTCTACACCGACATATTGGGCAAATTAGGCGAAGACCCTGACCGCGAAGGTTTGGCAAAAACGCCTGAACGTGTCGCAAAAGCACTCCAATTCTTAACTAGCGGTTACAAACAAGATGCAGCTAAAATACTGAGGGGGGCGATGTTCAAAGAGGATTACAGCGAAATGGTCATTGTCAAAGACATTGAATTGTATTCTATGTGTGAACACCACATACTTCCGTTTTTTGGCAAAGCGCATATAGCCTATATTCCCAATGGTTACATCGTTGGCTTGTCAAAAATTCCGCGTATTGTTGATGTTTTTGCCCGCCGTTTGCAAGTACAAGAGCGATTGACGCAACAGGTTCTTGATTCTATTCAAGATACGTTACAACCTTTAGGTGTGGCAGTCGTCATCGAAGCCCGCCACATGTGTATGATGATGCGTGGTGTTCAAAAACAAAATTCCGCTACGACAACGTCTGCGTTCACAGGCGTTTTTAAAGATGATGAAAAAACAAGAAATGAGTTTTTAAAGCTTATTTCATCACGTTTACACTAATTCGTTATTTGTTATTCGTTACTCGTTATTGGTAACGACTAACGAGTAACGAATAACAAATAACGAACAGATGAGTAAAAAAATACGTACGGGTGTTGTTTATTCAACGAATCCAGATTTCGATTATCAATACGAAAATACTGAGGGGGTCGCTGAAGACTTGCCCAAAGGACAACAAAAACTCCGTATCCATCTCGAAAGATTGAAAGGCAATAAAGACGCAACCGTCATACGGGGCTTTGTTGGCACAACTGAAACATTAGAGGCTTTGGGTAAATTGCTGAAAACAAAATGTGGCGTAGGCGGTTCAGTCAAAGACGGTGAAGTGTTGATACAAGGCAATCAGCGCGACAAAGTGCTGCAACTGCTTATTACTGAGGGGTATAGTCAAACAAAAAAAGCAGGTGGTTGAGTATTTTCAATAATGCCTTTTGTCATGCTGAACGCAGTGAAAGCATCTAAATTGACTAATTTTTCAACAAAGACGATAAGACACCTTGTGGAGTCTTATCGTCTTTGTACTTTTAGTCTTTGAATCTTTTTTATTTACTTTACCAAAATTTTCTTTCTATTGAAAATTGAGTTTGGAAAATATATCATTGACAATCAATTGTTTACAAAAAATGATAAACTACTCGTTGCCGTAAGTGGGGGAGTGGACTCTGTTGTTTTATGTCAACTTTTGTACCTCAATGGATATCATTTTTCAATTGCGCATTGCAATTTTCAATTACGTGGAAAAGAATCAAATGAAGACGAAACGTTTGTAAAAACATTAGCAGACAATTGGGAAGTGCCTTTTTATTCAAAGAATTTTGATACCAAGCAGTATGTTTTGGACAATAAAATCTCAACCCAAGTGGCTGCACGAGACTTGCGTTACGCCTGGTTTGAAGAGTTGCGCAATAGCTTAAATTATGACTATATTTTAACAGCACATCATGCTTCTGACAATATCGAGACTGTTCTTTACAACTTCGCAAAAGGATCTGGACTGTTGGGTTTGACAGGTATAAAAGCAAAAAACAAAGCCATCGTTCGCCCGCTTTTATGGGCAAAAAGAAAAGACATTTTAGCATTTTTAGAAACAGAAAAATTGCCGTTTCGTGAAGATTCCTCCAATGATTCTGATAAATATGCACGAAATAATATTCGGCATCATGTCATTCCCGTTTTTAAAAAACTCAATCCAAGTTTTGAATCTACGGCAAACGATACGATTAAAAGATTGGCTGAAACACAAGTGTTATTCGATTTTTTTATCAAAAATATAAAAAATGAAATAACGCATTTTGTTGACAATCAACTGTTTATTGATAAAAATAAACTAAAAACATACCCCTCAGTATCAACAGTGCTTTTTGAGTTATTAAAGGAGTTTGGTTTCAATAATGACCAAGTCGTTCAAGTTTTAAAAGATGAGGGATTCAAAACAGGTACTTTGTTTTACTCCCAAACGCATAAGTTATTGATTGACCGTACTCATTATATCGTTGCGACACAATTGGAACAAACAGAAACTGAAACGTTCTGCACAATTCAAAAAGAAGACGTTTTTATAAAAGAGAGCGGTTTTGAACTCATTTTTAATTATTTCAATGAAAAACAAAGCGTAATTTCAAAAAATCCCAATATCGCTTTGTTTGATGCTGATATGCTCACATTTCCCTTAGTTTTGCGAAAATGGCATGAAGGTGACCGTTTCCAACCATTAGGTATGGGCGGAAAAAGCCAATTGTTGAGTGACTTTTTCAGGCTTCAAAAATTGTCCATTTTTGACAAAGAGAAAGTGTTGATTTTAGAAACAGCCGATAAACTAATCTGTTGGGTTGTCGGTTTTCGGATTGATGAAAGATTCAAAATTACTGAGGGGTCAAAATCATTTGTCAATATTGAGTTCAAACCGATGTGAATTTGACTGAATTTAAATTGTTTCATCTAAGCGGAATAGACGAATACCGTTTTTTCTAGTAATTTTGTTTCTGTAAAACAATCATATTTAAAATACAATTCATGGAAGAAAACAAACTTAAACGCATTTTGTCCCTTGATGGTGGCGGCATTCGAGGTATTTTAACAAGCAAAGTTTTAGAGGCTTTGGAAGAAAAACTGAATGACCAGTACGCTAAAAAAAATGGTGCACCCCGCGAAAAACCCATCCGTTTAGGCGAGTATTTTGACATGGTGGCAGGTACTTCAACAGGCGGCATTTTGGCGTGTATTCTCCTTTGTCCAAGCGACGACGACCCGACATATCCGAGGTTTTCAGCAAGTGAAGCGGTTAATTTATACTTGAAAAATGGGAAAGATATTTTCAAACCCACTTGGTACGGACGTTTACCAGGTTTTTTAGAAGGTATTGGCGGTTCAAAATTTGGGGACTTGAGTATTGCCGATGTGCTAAAATCTTACTTAAAAGAGACACGTTTGAGCCAGATGATGAAGCCTTGTCTCATTACCAGCTACGATATTCAAGA
>JAYSQG010000224.1:0-6572 GCA_043721685.1 Saprospiraceae bacterium
ATCGGTTTCTACAAATTCAATTCTTCTTTTTGTCATCATACGAAGCTTTGACACGTTCAACAGATTCCCATTTTACACCTAATAATTCTTCGAGCGCAATACGCCGAAGTTTTATCTCCGCCTCTCCCCTCACCTTGTTTTCGAGGGCATCGTAATAGGCTTTATTAGCGGTGTTATAATCTTCAAATTGAACTTTGTTGACACTGAAAAGGCTTTGAATTTGATTTTTATTCGATTCCGCAGCGTCGAGTGCTTGTATGCGGACTTTAAAAATATCAAATGAAGAAAGATACTCTTGATACCTTTTCAAAACTTCGCCTTTCAATTTTTGCTTCTTGAAATTCAGGTCAGATTCACTCATTTTTTTGCGATTTTCAGCATATTTGACTTTGTATTTACGTGTCAACAAATCACCAAAATTGACACCCACTCCAATATTCCAAACGGGATATGTCGCCACTGCAGGTAATTTGGTCAAATCAATCTTTTTACCCAAAAAATACTCTTGACCCAATGAATTGACTAAAAAATAAGGAAAACTCACGTCATTCATGTTCACCCCTGCTTGCAAGTTTCGAGTCCAATCTTTTTTAGCTAATGTGATCTCTTGTCCTCGTGCATCAATTTCATATTTTGAACCTTCCAGTTCAAAACTGTTTTGCCAAGCCAGTTGCACAAGATAATCCTCAAAAGTCAAAGGGCGAAAATCGTCAAATGAAGCTGGAGAAGTATTAATTTTGTTTTTGGACATATCAATAGGTTGGGCATTGGCATGAAGTGCCATATTAAAAAGTGCCAATATGATTAATTTCCTCACAGTCAAATCGTGTTTTTATTATCAAAAGTTAAAACAGTATGTTTTATTTTATCAAAAATAGTACCAATGAAGCTCTAAAAAGCTATGGCAAAAACATAAATTAGTATCCCATATTTAAAATAAAAATGTCATTTGAGAATCGGATATTGAGATATTCAATGCCAAAGCAAACAGACTTCAACACAATACATCACATCTTAATACCTAACATCTTAATAGACAAATGTTTACCGATTGAACTGCATCCGCTCTCCTACTCTATCCTCAAAAAATTGTCCATTTTGATAAGCCAAATGACCACTCACAATTGTCGTTTCAACAGCCCCCCTCAGTATTTTGCCTTCAAGTGGAGACCAACCGCATTTATAAAGAATATTTTTATGTGACACTTTCCATCGTTTATTAATATCAACAATGGCTATATCTGCCCAGTTGCCCTCATCGAGAAACCCACGGCGGTCTATTTGAAAACATTCGGCAGGTGCATGACACATCTTTTCAACAATCTTTTCAAGCGATATTTTGCCTTGAAAATAAAAACTCAACATCAAATTCAAGGAATGTTGAACAAGCGGTAAACCTGATGGCGCATCAAAATAAGGTTTCGATTTTTCCTCCCAAGTATGCGGTGCGTGGTCGGTTGCGATGATGTCAAAATGGTCATCGAGCAAGGCTGCCATCAACGCTTTTTGATCTGTTTTAGATTTGATTGCTGGATTGCATTTAATCAAATTACCAAGCGTAGTATATTGACTCTCATTAAAAAATAAATGATGGACGCATACTTCAGCTGTAATACGCTTTTTACTGAGGGGGGTCTTATTGTCAAACAGGGCGACTTCATCAGCCGTTGAAATGTGCAAAATATGCAAACGTGTATTATGTTTTTTAGCTAATTCTACGGCAAAATGAGACGATATATAACACGCCTCATGGTTACGTATGACAGGATGAAATGCAGCTGTTGCCTCCATACCTCGTTCAGAAAGCATCTGTTTTACTTCTGCTGTGTTGCGTCGAATTGTCGCCTCGTCTTCGCAATGTGTGGCAATCAACATCGGACATTTTGAAAACAAATTTTCTAAGGTCGTTGGATTGTCAACGAGCATATTCCCCGTCGAACTGCCCATAAATGCCTTGATACCACATACATTTTGCGCATTTGTTTTCAAAACCTCTTCCAAATTGTCATTGGTTGCACCCATAAAAAAGGAGTAGTTGGCAAGCGAATTTTGCGCGCCAATGTCGTATTTCGCTTGCAAAAGTGCCTGAGTTACTGAGGGAGGATTAACATTCGGCATTTCCATAAACGATGTAGTACCACCTGCCACTGCAGCCCTTGCTTCTGTTTTAATGTTTGCTTTATGCGTCAAACCTGGTTCACGGAAATGAACTTGGTCGTCAATAATGCCTGGAATGACATGTTTATTTGTGGCATCAATTTCAATATCAACGTGTGCATCTATTTGATTATCAATGCGTTCGATAAAACCGTTGCGAATTAAAATATCTTGAACCTTGATGTGTCCACGATTGACAACTTGACCGTTTTTAATGAGTATGGATTTCATAAGTAATTTTTTTGCGATAAAATTACGATTCTTTGTATATCCGGTGAGGTTTTTAGAGATAACTTTACAAAATGATAAGCCTTAAACAGGAAAAGCCGTCCCGACCAAATCGAAACGGCTTTTTTTATTCACTATACTGAAAGGGTATGTTCTATCAAAAATGACGTGGGCGACGCAAATTATCACCTACATTAAAATCACTTCTTGTATCAAATCCTTGCGTTTCGTCGGCAGGGTTTTGCTTAGAAAAAATGGTCATATGCACCAAAGAGTCTTCGTAAACCAAAGCTGCCGCACCGAGATGAGGTGCATCGTAGCGAATATCAGAGCCTAAACCGATGGGTTGAACAACGGATTCTGTGCTTTTTGATAAGTCTCGCAATGCTTTCCACGCATCAATTGCGAGATTTTCATTCGATTCCACTTCTTTGACAGGCAAAGACAAACAGTCCGCAGCAAAACTTTTGACCAATTTATCATGCAGATCGGCATAACTTGTCGCATTAGACACATAATCAGCAGCCCAAGGTTTGCCGTTAACAAGTGCGATAATACCTTTTTGATTGTCAAAAAGTGGAAACGCCTTGAGATACTCCGACAAATCATCATGCCGTTGGCTGTATGAATCACTCATCGCAGAAGAAAGGGATAAAGTACGGTTTTTGGCGTGTAAAGCATCAACATCATGCCAAATTTGACCTTGATTGGCATCATAACGATCTGATGTCAACTTGCTTTCTGTCACCCGAGCAGATTTTGCACTACGAGCAGAGGCATACATCATATTGTCAGATGATTCAAACGCGCGGCTGTTGTAATGCCAACGTCCAGACTCTGTACAACTAACAGGGATAAGTGTTTCGCTTTCTGCGGCAAGCAAAATAGATGTATTAACGATGCGGTTTTGTTTTGCGCCAATGAGTTCTTCGCCGTCAATCAACAAAATCGGTTTAGTCGCTTTGTTAGTGACTTTAAGTTCCGGAACGCTGCCGCCTTCACTGACTTCTGTGACAAAAGCCAAGCCTTTTTCCAATGCAGACTTTAGGCTCAAATAGTCAAGCCGAGAAGGTGCTTCATCAAAAAGTGGGATAATTGCGAGATTTTTGAAAACTTGTGGCGTGCCGAGACGCAACGATTCGAGTTTAGACTGAACGGTGAGATTCATGTGCTTTGTTTTTAATCGGTGAAAGAATATTTTGCTTTATTGGTGTTAGGAAAACCAACGTTATCGGAAAATAGTTCCACAAAAAAACACAGCTCTAAATGGGTAGGAGATGAAAGTTGGGCAAAAAAAAACAGGGCGGCAACTCGAAGAACGAGTGACACCCTGTATAACCCCAAAAAACCAAATGAAAACAATCTACATATAAATCCCCTATTGGGAAATTTAAATTTCTTTTTTATACCTTTATAAACGTTATAATTTTAGTTTCGGTTGCAATCCAATTGTCATTTAGACGTAAATTTTTAATAACGTAACATGTTTTTACAGAAAAGGTTGCAATTGTATTTTTTTGTTATTTCGAAAATTAAGACGCTTGTGGGAAGGAATAGTCACAAATTTAAGAAAAATTATTTTCAACTAAATTTATATTACTTTATTGAAAGTAAATATTTTTGAAAATGCTTTTAGAATTCATGTTTATTCTCAACGGCACAAAGATAAGTCACATTTTTAAATTTTCTGTTTTTTTTTAAAAAAAAGTAAAGATTTATTAAGATAAAATTAACAGTGACAATCATTTTCAATGGTTTCCCTATGAATAACGCTCAATTTTGCCATAATTTAAAAACTTAGTCTAATTTTAGCCCTCAATTAAAAATCAAAAATTATGCGTATTGACGAGATTTATAAGATTTTCAAAGTACACCCTATTGTCACCACCGACAGTCGAAACATTACTGAGGGGTGTCTTTTTTTTGCATTAAAAGGAGAAACATTCGATGGGAATCTATTTGCACAGAAGGCACTTGATGAAGGCGCCGCTTTTGCCATCATTGATAATCCTGATTTCAAACAAAACGACCGTTTTATTCTTGTTGAGAACGTATTAAAATCGCTTCAAAGCTTAGCGACCCATCATCGCCGCCAATTTGATATCCCTTTTATTGCTATCGCGGGTTCAAATGGCAAAACGACGACAAAAGAAATTGTGGCGGCAGTGATGAATAGTCAATACAACACTCACTTTACAAAAGGAAATTTTAATAATCATATAGGTGTACCGCTTACTTTGTTGAAATTAACAGAAGACCATGAAGCGGCTGTGATTGAAATAGGTGCCAATCACCAAGGTGAAACACATGATTTATGTGTCATTTTGGAGCCCACTCATGGTGTTGTGACGAATATGGGCAAAGACCACCTTGAAGGTTTTGGCGGTATTGAAGGTGTTAAAAAGGGCAATTCTGAAATTTATCGATGGTTGGCAAATAATAGAGGGACGGTTTTTGTCAATGAAGATGAATCTTTTTTAAAAGAGTGGCTGCCAGAAGAGGGTCTGCACAAAATTTTTTATCATCAAAACGTAAACCTGTCAATGTCAGACCCTCGGTATCAAGCACGTTTAGATACTGCCGCTCCTTTGTTAAAAGTGAGTTTTTTGAGTGAACAAGGAGACATTTTGCACGCTGATACACATATAGTTGGTGACTATAATTTTGCAAATGTCATGACGGCTATTGCCATTGGTAAATATTTCAAAGTACCAGGACGAAAAATCAGCAAAGCCATCAGCGAATATATACCGAGTATGAATCGCTCGCAGCTCGTCAAACATGGAGATGCCACAGTCATTTTAGATGCCTATAATGCTAACCCTTCCAGCTTATCGTTGGCTTTGAAAAGTTTGGCACAAATGCCACAAAAGAAGAAAATTGCAATTATTGGAGATATGTTTGAATTAGGAGAAGAAAGCGATGCAGAACATAAGGCAGTTTACGACTTAGCCAAGTCTTTGAATTTCAATACTTTAATCACAGTTGGTCATGCTTTTGCTAAAATAGCCAACCCTACTGAGGGGGGTGTTTTTGAGACCAATAAAGATGCAAAGGAATGGTTTGAAAAACAACATTTTGACGCAGACACATGTATTTTGATTAAAGGCTCGCGGGGCATGAAATTGGAAGTATTGCTTTAATTGTTGTATTGCTGTATTGTTAAAAGCAATACAACAATACAGCAATACAACAATTCACTTTATATCCTGAATCCACGCCTCACGTTCAACAGGCATTTGCCAAACGGCACCTGAATTTTCAAGGCTTGTAAACATCGGTGTCCAATCTTTAGGACCTTCTGAAAGCGTCAAAATCTCATACCGACGCAGTTGCAAAATAATATCCAATGGATTTATAAGGACAGGACAGGCTTCTACACAAGCATTGCAAGTCGTACAGGCATGTATTTCTTCTTTTGAAATATAGTCAAAAAGCGACTTACCATCACTAAAGTTTTGAGCCGTTAGTACTGTATCATCTGGACATAACTCTTTGTTTATCAACCGAATATCGCCCGAATCAATGTGCTTGCCAATCTCTTCGGCACGGTCACGAACATCCATCATAATTTTGCGGGGCGACAATTTTTTACCCGTTAAGCTGGCTGGGCAAGAAGCCGTACAACGCCCACATTCAGTACAAGTGTATGCATCTAAAATATTTTTCCAACTTAAACTTTGAACATCGTTTGCTCCAAAGGTTGGCATCTCCCCTTCAGTCATAACAGGCGTATTGGGCATGGCTTCCAAACCCATGGAAGTCCGCACTTCGTTCATGATGATGGGCATATTTTCCATTTCACCAGGCGAGTTGAGGCGGGCAAAATAGGTGTTCGGAAAAGCAAAAATGATATGTAAATGCTTAGAAAATGGCAAATAATTCAAAAAAGTCAAGACAATGAAGTAGTGTAACCACCAACCAAAACGCTCTAAACCAACCAAAAAAGGAGTATCCCAACCGCCTAAAATAGCAGGACCAAGCCAACTCGAAATCGCAAAGGGGCCTGCTGGATGATACTGTTCCGGCAATCTGGTTTGCAAAACCGAGTCAGCACCATTCATGCAGGAAATGGCAAAAATGAGGATGATTTCTAATACCAAAATTAACGCTGCATCAATCGTTGGGAATCCTTTCATCTCCGTTTGTTGGAAACGATTCAGTCTTAGGATAAAACGTCTTGCCAA
>JAYSQG010000225.1:0-42223 GCA_043721685.1 Saprospiraceae bacterium
GTGAGGTTGTTCCAATAGTACAATTCGGCATTCGTACCATAAGTCAAGGCAGCCGTCACAGGTGTATTATCTGTTAAAACACCAAAATTGCCTGATAAAGCGGTGTTTTCAGCTAAATTAAGGACACCATCTGGGTTTTGATAGAGGCGAATATAGTCCACGTACATCTTGCCAGGGAGTGGCGCAGTGATACCAGCAGCATTATAAATGCCTGTGTAAGCACCGCCAACAGCTAAATTAAGGAGTAAGAAATGCGGGGTGTGAAACTCGCTATAACTTGGGTCAGCAGGATTGCTGATATCAAAAGAATAATACTCGACATTGTCGAGATACATTTTGATGTATTGGGGTGTCCAAACCATTTTATACAAATGATAGTCTAATGACAAATCAACAGTAGCCGTAGTGGACGACACATTGTAATCATGAGAGCCATCTGCTTTGCTCCAATGCGCTGCCGAGCTGATACTCTTGTTGCCATTGTTGGCAGCTAAAGCGGCGGCTGAACCCGATTCCATCATGTCAATCTCACCGATTGAAGGCCAACTTCCCCCGATAGTGCCGAGCGTCCAGAAAGCGGGCCACAAACCTTTGGTGAGGTTGGGGAGTTTCATTCTTGCTTCAACAGTGCCGTACTTGAAGTGGACACGCCCTTCCGTCTTGAGCCTTGCAGAAGTAAAGCCACTGCCTTGAAAGGCTTCTTGTTTGGCTTCAATGACAAGGTTGCCACTTTCGATACGGGCGTTGTCGGTTCGGCTGGTGTAGTATTCCAATTCGGAATTGCCCCAACCGTAACCTGCGTCTCGTTCGCTGCCATTGCCAAAGTCATAGGTCCATTTTGTAAGATTGACGGTGGTGTTGAAATCTTCTTCCCATACAAGGGTTTGAGCATGGGTCATGCCTATGGTAGTTATCAAAAGGATTGTACAAGCTAAGGTTTTGTAAATAATTTTATTTATCATGATTCATTTATGGATTGAGCGAAATTTAAAGAATTTAGAGAGGGGGTGTTGTCTTATTATTTACACATTACATAACCTGTTACCTTTAAGGGAAAACTTCTTTTCTTAGATATTGTACCGTAAATTTCAGGTGGCATATTGTAAATTTCAGGTGGCATATTGTAAGTTTCAGGTGGCGTATTGTAAGTTTCAGGTGGCGTATTGTAAGTTTTAGGTGGCATATTGTAAGTTTCAGGTGGCATATTGTAAGTTTTAGATGGCATATTGTAAATTTTAGATGGCGTATTGTAAATTTTAGGTGGCGTATTGTAAGTTTTAGATGGCGTATTAAAAAAATCCCTCTCCACAATTCCTATTTTTATAACCTTTTTAAAAAAAGATGTTAAGCCAACAGTTATACGTGGAGAAAGACTTATACAAAGTATATGAAAAGAATTTACCTTTTTTGTTTTGTTTAATTGCGTCTGGTACTGATGGTAGAGGTTACTTTATGTTCGGGGAACTTTTAATGTTCCCCGAACATGGCGACCTTCAGAACCAAGTTTTACTCCTTCACAAACCGACTGACCTCACCTGTTTCAGTACGGATAATATAAAGCCCTGCCGCTAAAGCACTGACATCAATACGTTGTGTGCCTTGTACTTTTTCAGTATAAACTTGTTGTCCAGAAAGATTGTAAATACCTATCGCAGAAGGCGACTCCTCTCCAACTGTAACATCAAGGGTACTGTGAACCAAATTACTTTTGATAACCAAACTATTTTTGCCAAAAATGACTGAAACGACAGGTGACAAAGTCTCTTGTCCATTAAAATCTGTTTGGCGCAAGCGATAATAGTTGATGCCTACTGAGGGGGTGTTGTCGGTGAAAGTATAATCATGAACTGTCGCCGTTGTACCATTGCCTTTGACTTGACTGATGGTGTTGTAAGTCGTACCGTTGGTACTGCGCTCGATGATAAAGCCTTGATTGTCTCTTTCAGAAGCCGTTTGCCAGTTCAAAATGGTTGTGCTGTTAGCGGTTTTAGCTTTGAAAGACGTTAATTCTACAGGAATAACTGTATTTGAATAGAAATAAATATTGTCTATCCAAAAAGTCGGGCTTGCGCTGGTACTGGAAATAATGAATTGCGCTACATGCGCCCGTGCTGCCATGCCTGTAAAGTTTGCCAAAGGAATGTCTAAGCTGACCCAAGCACCGCCGGTGGGGTCAAAACTCAACTCATGCTCTGTGTCGTCACCACCACCATAGACACCACCTGCACCAAAATCTACTAATTTCACTTTGAAATTGTTTGTGGTCGGCGTCCAAACGTCCAGATGCAAAAACGTAGCAGCCGTTGCATTGATAGGAGCAGCGGGTTCTGCACCTTGATAGTTTAACGTTTCGTATTTTTTAGTTGTATTGCCAGCAATCATCACTTCGCTATACACGGTTGTTTGTCCCCAACTTGGATTCCAATTCGTTCCAGCAAGATCTGTGTAAGCATTACTAAACAATGAAATGACATTGGCAGAAGGGCGAGTTGGTGTTGTGGCTGCAACAGTTGGTACAGTAGGCGCTGCGCTTGAATAGAAATAGACATTGTCCACCCAAACAGACTTGCCACCGCCAACACCGACGATAATCATTTGCGCCAAATGTGCTCGGGCAGCCAAACTTGTGAAACTACTGAGGGGTACGTCAATGGCATACCAACCACTCAAAGTAGGCATAAAAGTCAACTCATGCTCTGTGACATCGCCACCCGCATATGCACCATTTGCACCGAAATCCACCAATTTAACATGGAATTCAGAAGCATCTGGGGTCCAAATGTCCATGTGAAAATGTGTCTTTGATGTTGCATTAATAAGGTTTGCACCTGTAAATTCAATACCTGCATAAGTGAGGTTAGTATATTTCTTCGTGTCATTACCCGCTATTGACACATCAGCAACATCGGCAACGTCCCAACTTGCTGACCAAGTGTCAATGGGTACGCATTGCGTGCAGGGGGTGTTGTAGGGGCAGTAGTCGGTTGTGCAACGAGTTGCGTTGTCAACAATAGCAATGCGCATGAAGTGATAAGTGTAAAAATTTTTATGAAAATTTTAGTTTAAATACATTAATAGTTATTTATATATAATTTTAATAAAATCATACTCTTAGGCATACAACGGGTGTGAGGCAGATGAGTGCATAAGCCTCCCCCCTCAGTATAAAAGCCGTTTTTAAGCCTTTATTTTAATGTAAAACTTGCCTTATTCAATGTTTCGGCATTTGGACCGATGAAAATATGGAACGCACCTGCTTCTGTTCCCCAAGACATATCTCTGCGATAGAAAGCCAAGTCTGACGGAGCAACTTTAAAGGAAACGGTGCGTGATTCCCCCGCTTTGAGTGAGATTTGTTGAAAACCTTTTAGCTCTCTGACAGGGCGTGTGACGCTGCCGACTAAGTCTCTGGTGTAGAGTTGAACGGTTTCTACCCCGTCTCGTGTGCCTGTGTTTGTCAATGTGATAGATGCTGTCAATGATTCATTGCCTATAATTTCTGTTTTGTCCAAACTAACTTCTGAATATTTAAAAGTGGTATAACTCAAACCATATCCGAAAGGAAACAAAGGTGAGTTTTTAACATCTCTGTACTTCGATTGATAAACCCTATCAGAAGCGGGTTCGTCATATTTTCCGCCATAAAGTCGTCCTGTTTGCTTGTAACTATAGTAAATCGGCACTTGCCCAACGGTGCGTGGAAACGACATCGGCAAACGACCCGACGGGTTGTAGTCACCGAACAACACATCGGCAACGGCATGACCAGTCTCTGTGCCGAGCGTCCAGCACGCCAATACTGAGGGGGTGCTGAGTTTTGAGTTTTGAGTTTCGAGTTTTGGATTAGACGTTTCTTCTAAAAAACTCAAGTCTAAAGGGCGACCATGAAAGGCTAAAACCACAACGGGTTTGCCTGTTGCCATCATGGCTTTCACTAAATCTTCTTGTGCGGCGGGTAAACGAATATCGGAACGACTGGCAGCTTCGCCATTCATGACGGCTGATTCGCCAACAGCAAGGACAACGACATCGGCTTGTTTGGCGATGTTAATGGCTTCTGCAAAGCCTGATTTGTCCATTGTGTAGAAGTCTGTACCCCGTGCCGTTAGGACTTTCGTGTCCTTTCCAACCTTTTCACGGATGCCATCGGCAACGGATACCACGTCTTTGGCTTCGCCAAAAAATGCCCATGTGCCGTTTTGTTCTGCTTTGTCTTCGGCAAGAGGTCCGATGAGGGCGATGGTTTTTGTGTTTTTACTGAGGGGGAGTGTCTTGCTTGTATTTTGAAGTAAAACGATGCTTTTTTTAGCAATATCATGGGCAGTTGCTTTATTTTCTTTTGATAAAATAGTGTTGGCTTCGGTTGCTGCGTCACCATATTGGTAAGGATTATCGAACAAACCCAAGTCGTATTTGAGAGCCAAAGTGCGCCTGACCGCTTGGTCAACGAGTTTAATATCTACTTTTCCTGCTTTGACCAATGCGGGCAATTCTTTTAAATAAATGAACGACATCATGTCCATATCACAGCCTGCTTTGATGGCTGCAATACCTGCTTCATTGCGGTCTGCTGCCACACCATGCGCTATCATTTCCTCAATGGAAGCCCAATCGGACATCACTAAACCTTTGAAACCCCATTCTTTGCGGAGTATGCCATTCGCTAAATGCTGATTACCTGTTGCGGGAACACCATCGAGTTCATTAAAAGAATTCATAAACGAAGCGGCACCTGCTTCCATGGCGGCTTTGTAAGGTGGTAAATACGTTTCGCGCAAGCGGCGTTCTGACATATCAACGGTGTTGTAATCCCGACCACCTTCGGGCGCACCGTAAGCGGCAAAGTGTTTGACGCAAGATGCTATGGTATTGGAAGCGGCTAAGTTTTTTCCTTGATAACCCCGCACTTTGGCGGCTGCAATGAGACTGCCTAAGTAAGGGTCTTCGCCCGAACCTTCTGCTACCCTACCCCAACGTGCGTCGCGGCTGATGTCCACCATTGGCGCAAATGTAAGGTTGATACCTGTGGCTGCACATTCTGCTGCGGCAACGGCTGCCGACTTTTCTATGGCTGCCATATCCCAACTTGCCGCTTCGCCCAATGGAATCGGCGTAACGGTTTTATAACCATGAATCACATCCGCGCCAATCAAAAGAGGAATGCCGAGTCGAGACTCTTTCACTGCCACTTCTTGCAAGTGCCTGATGTTTTTAGCCCCATTTGTATTGAAAACACCTGTTATCTGCCCTGCCCGAATCTGCCCGTCCATGTCCGCAGAACTTTTAGCTTCTTGTAAAGAAGGGCCCGTCAGTATAGAGCCGACGATGAAGTTGAGTTGACCGCATTTCTCTTCCAAAGTCATTTTGGCGAGTAGGGTTTCAATCTTTTTATCTTTTTCAGATAGGGTTTGCGTGACCGTTTGAGGTGTGTTGCAATATAAAAAGGGCAAGGCAATAATTGCTAATCCCAGTGGCAGTTTAGAATAAGACATGATTTAAGTGTTAAATTGATGAATTGTTAAATTGTTGTATGGTTATAAGGTTGTATTGCTGTATGGTTAGTATAACAATACAACTATACAGCAATTTACCAATACAACCATTCATAATTTCTTAAAAACCCGCACATAATCCACAGCCATTTGTTGCGGAAAGACTGTTGCGGCAGTAGGTGAACCAGGCCAGTCGCCGCCAACGGCGACATTGAATATCAAAAAGAAAGGTTCGTTAAAAGGATAGGCGGCTGCGCCAACCTTTGATTTGTCGAACTTGCAGTATGATATATCATCCATGAATATTTCTATTTTATCCAATTCCCAAACCAATGAATAGACATGGAATTTGTCTGAAAAATCACCACTTGACAAGGTATAATTCGTGCCATAGCTTTGATGCCCTGCGGTGTTTGCGCCCCAGTGCATGGTGCCATGCACCTTGTTTGGGTTTGTACCCACCAATTCCATAATGTCAATCTCACCACAAGCGGGCCAAGAGGTTTGGTCTATCTTTTTGCCCAACATCCACAAGGCAGGCCAGATGCCTTTGCCGACGGGCAGTTTGGCGCGTATGTCAATGCGACCAAACGTAAATTCTTTTTTTCCTTTGGTTAAAATACGGCTTGATGTGTATTCACGACCTTGATATGACTCCTTTTTTGCTTCGATAATGAGCTTTCCGCTGCTCAAAAAGATGTTTTCAGGGCGGTTATTGGTATAATATTGCAATTCATTGTTGCCCCAACCGCTACCGCCAACGTCAAAACCCCAGCTTGTCAAGTCGAGCGATGTGCCGTTGAATTCGTCTTGCCAGACCTTCTCATAGCCTGTATATGTGGTCGGCGTTTCGTAGCCATCGGAAGGAATGAACAGATAGGTATCGTCGTTGCGAATCGTTGCGACACCTGTGCCTGTGGTAATTGTTGCATTTTTAGGATTCGACAAAACGACTGAAAACGTTTCGTCAGGTTCTTTCAAGGTATCGGTCATAACGGAGATGTCAATGACCCCCTCAGTAACATTCGGTTTGAAAGTGAGTGTACCCGATTTGGCAATATAATCCGTTCCCGCACCTGCCGTTCCATCGAGCGTTGCAAAATCAACAGTAACAGTTTGGTCAGTTGCACGGCTTAGATTGACTTTGAAAGAGAAATTGCTCGTACCAACATCGCCTTCAAAGAGGGCAAGGCTGCTGATGGACATCGTTGGTGGGTCAGGGGTAACGAGTGTTTCTTTGGGTTTGCAACCCAAAAAGGAGAGTATAAAGAGGAGATAGATAATTCTTTTCATTGTTGTTGTTGTTTTATGGTTCTGAACGTCGGCGAGGTTTGAAACCTCGCCGACGTTAGAGCAGAATGACAAAATTAAAATCAAGCTGAAACCAACGTAAAACGCCAAATACCGCCACCAAAACTGATATAAATGACCATGCGTGTAGCCGTTAATTCCTTGATGGTGTAAGTGACGGATGCTTGTGGCAACATAACCTCTGCACCATTGCCGACTTTATACAACCCAATATATGCACCCGAACCAATGACTTTTAATTCTGTATTGGAAATGGTAAATGTACGTAGAGTCGAAGCACCCCAAGGTTTATAAACGGCGGGCATCGCTGAAATCGGTTGACAACCGACTGACAAACCCAAGCCTGCAGGAAAAACATTGCCGCTGTTGTCGCTGTCTGCCCAAAAGTCGCCTTTGCCATCATACTTAAATGTGCCGTCGCTGCTGAATATGTATTCATCGTTGAATTGACAAGACCGAACTGGCAAATCACCCGCGGGGATAGCCCACCAAGTTGTGCCAAAACTCGCATCGGGACCGACCCATAGTGCGCCCGCTTCGGGTGCTAATTTCCACGTCTTTGTACCGCAACCTGTCAATAGTTTCATATTACCCGTACAAGCTGTCGGGTCGTCTTGTGCCACGACAATATCTTTTGTCGCTGTGCCAAAACCACCTTTGCCGAAGGCATTTAACGTCACTTTGTACGTGCCTTTGCGTGGGTATGTCGCCAAAACGACGGTGCTGTCGGCACTTGTGCCATCGCCTAAATCCCATTTGTACAAAAATGTACCTGTTGACTTATTGGTTAATGTGAATTTGTTTGGGTTTGATGTGGGTGTCACATCAAATGCCGCTGTGGGTATGCTGCCGAGGTCTATTTTACTATCCACTTGCGGCTCGCACGCCATGAAACCTGCTATAAAAGCGATGGCGGCTATGTATTTTAAGCATTTTATCTTTATCATAATCACTGATTTATACTGATTATTTGAATTGTTTTTAATTGAAATACTGATGTATTGTTGTATTATTAGATTGTTGTATTGTTTTTACACATCAGCAATACAACAATCTATCAATACAACCATTTAATACCCCGGGTTCTGTTTAAAACCACCTTGCATAATGTCCATTTCGCTTTGCGGTATCGGCAAATATTCATGTTTGCCCGTTTTATAGCCTTGTCCAGCTAATACAGTAGCGGCTTTGCCTGTGCGTTGTAAATCCCAAAAACGCAGCCCCTCAGTAGCCAACTCCATGCGGCGTTCATCATAAATGTCTTGTAGCAAAGTTGCGCCGGTGGATGTTTTACCAGCCAATAACATACGTGTGCGAACACGATTCAAGTAAGTCTGTGCTTTTGCATCGTTGCCACTGCGATTGAAAGCCTCTGCTGCCATCAAGAGGACATCAGCTAAGCGTATTTCGATGGTATTATAAGGCCAATTTAAGGCAGGTTCGCCAGAAGTGGCTTTGAATTTTGCCAACGGTGCAAGCTTTTTTATAAAATAATCCGTGTTTTGATAACCCGCAGTATAAGATGCACCCGATGCTTTTAGGGCTTTGCCGTCAATAATCGTTGCGTCAAAACGTGGATCAGTCTTCATAAAGTTGACCAAATCCAAAGATACAGGGCAGAAACTCCAGCCTGTGCCATAAGTTGGTCCCACATAATCACGCATACCGCAGAATTGTACATCAATATTGCCTTCGTTGCCATCAGGACCAAATCCCCAGTCACCTTGACGGTTGCCGGAATGATAGATTTCAAAGATGGATTCTTTGCCAAACTTGTTATCAGGTTTGAATATATCCGAGAATGTCTTTTCAAGCGCATAGACGTTTGAGTTAATGACTTCTTCAAAAAGTATCGCCGCTTCACCCATGCGTGATGTATTGTTTTGAAACAAAATAGCTTTTCCGAGCAGGGCTTTTGCTGCCCCTTTTGTAATCCGTCCTAATTCAGCAGCAGGTACTGTTTCGGGTAGTTGTGTTGTGGCAACCGCCTCTTTCAAGTCCTTTTCAATCTGTGCATAGACTTGGGCAGGTGTTGCTTGCGTCTGTTTGTAGATAGCATCTGCGCCAGGCGTAGAAGTTATCAAAGGCACATTTCCAAGCCAACGTACCAAGTCGAAGTAGAAATAAGCGCGTAAAAACTTCGCTTCTGCAATATAACGCGCCTTTTTATCAGCCGTTAAGTTTGGTATCGCACCTTCTGCTTTTTCAATAACTAAGTTGGCGCGGTAGATGCCGACGTAGTTTTTAGACCATAAACCCGCTTGTGGTCCCAAATTGGGGTCCATCGTGAACTTGTCATAAGCCACCCAATTCGGTTGATCAGACGCATCTGAACCACCTGCGTGTGTGTCGTCGCTTGCCGCATTGAGCAAACCTGTTTTCATGGTCAAATTGGTCGCATAACCGAGTGGGTCATAAGCGGCGACCAAGCCTTGAAACAGTTCCGCTTCGGTTTTGTAGAAATTGCTTTCGAGCTTAGTGCCGCGTGGGCTAAGGTCTATGATGTCTTTTGAACATGACATTGTACCCAAAAGGGTTATTAAGATGATACCGATTCTATATTTTTTCATTTTTATCTTTCTTTAAATTTTAAAGATTCATTTTTTTACGATGCTTAACCATTCATTTTGACTCAATAGCCTATCGTTTTGATTAGCTGGCGACTCATTTTGACCCAATAGCCTTTCATTTTGATTAGCTGATGATTCATTTTGACCCCAATAGCCTATCGTTTTGAATGGCTGATGATTCATTTTGACTCAATAACCTTTCGTTTTGAATGGCTGATGATTCATTTTGACTCGATAGCCTATCGTTTTGATAGGTTGGCGATTCATTTTGAATGGTTCGGACTTTATGTTCGGGGAACTTTAAAAGTTCCCCGAACATGGTGCTTGAAATAAAAGAACATTCTGTGACAGAAAATATATACCGCTTTATTTTGATACAGCCTTATGAATATTTAATCTTAGCCTTAGAATGCTGCACTCAAACCGAACATAAACGAGCGAGCCTGCGGATAAAAGCCTCTATCAACGCCGAAACTGCCGCCGCCAATCTCTGGATCATAACCCGTATATTTCGTTAATGTTGCCAAATTATTGGCAGAAACATACACACGGAATCTTGTTAAGCCTACTTTCTTCATTATACTGAGGGGTACAGTGTAGCCCAATTGCAAAGTCTTGATGCGGAAATAGGCACCACTTTCAACATAAAAGTTAGAACTGCGACTGAAATTCTTGTTCGGGTCGTCCATTGCAAGGCGTGGATAGGTGTTTGAAGTGCCTTCGCCTGTCCAACGTCCGAGTGCATCAGCCGTCATATTTGCCATTTGCAAATCGAAACGACGCGTCGCTTTGAATACTTGATTGCCAGCGACACCTTGACCGAACAACAGTAAATCGAAACCATGAGCGGCAACGCTGAAATTGAAACCATACGTCAAATTAGGCGTTGGGTCTCCGATTTTAGTGCGGTCATCGGCATTGATAACACCGTCGCCGTTGATGTCTGAAAAGCGGAAATCACCAGGCTTGGCATTCGGTTGAATGATTAAACCTTCTTTGTTCTTATAACTGTTGACCTCTGCTTGGTTCTGAAAAATGCCTTGCGTTTGGTAGCCATAGAAGAAACCAATTGACTCACCCACGGTTGTTCGTGTAATTTCTAAACCTTGTGGACTGAATGTCTGACCGCCTAAGAACTTCTTGTCTGGTCCTAAATCAGTCACTTTGTTAGAGATATAAGAGACATTGCCCGCTAAATTGAAGGCTAATGCACCTATTTTCTTATCAAAACCTAATTCTAATTCAACACCTGTGTTTTCCAATTTAGCTATATTGCCAACAGGTCCGCCATTGCCAAGCCAAGACGGTACTTTGATGTCGAGCAACATACCCGATGTGTTTTTTTGGAAAACATCAAGTGTTACAGTTATGCGTTTAAAGAGCTTGGCGTCGAAGCCGATATTTGTCTGTGTGGTTTGTTCCCATTTTAGGTCAGGGTTGGCAATCGCATTGGGACTGACACCATTGTATAGCTTATCGGCTGTGCCGAAAGTGTAATTACGTCCGCCGCCTACGGTTGAGACATAACGGAAGTCACCAATTTGGTCGTTGCCATTGATACCCCACGAAGCACGTAGTTTCAAGAAGTTAATCGGCGTAACACCTCTCATAAAGCCTTCTTCTGACAGAATCCAACCCGCAGATACTGAAGGGAAGCTACCGAACTTATTGTTTGTACCAAACTTGGGTGAACCGTCAATACGCATCAAAGCAGAAATGATGTATTTGCCTTCATAATCGTAGTTGACACGTCCGAGATAGGACAACAACGCTGCGTTGTATTCATAACCGCCATAGTTTTGGTCGGCTTGAATAGATGCAAAGTTGAGCGAAGCATCTTTGATATTAGAAACAGGCATGTTTTGAACACTGCCTGATACGTTTTCACCATGATTTTTCTCTGCGGTTGTACCAATCAATGCAGAGAAGTTGTGCTTGCTGTTGAATGTCTTAGTATACGCCAAAGTATTACTCCAAACCCAGTAAAAACCACGGTTTTGGTTGCGACTATACAAGGTAACGTCTGAACGATTCGCTGCATTGAGGTAGTAAATGGGTCTAAAACCATCACCTCCCCAGAAAGCAATATCCACGCCGTAGGTTGTACGGAATTTTAAACCTTTAATGGGTTCTACTTCAACAAAAGCATTGCCGACAATTTTGTCCGCCCAACCTGAACCTTGATTCACAGCAGTCGCTGCAACAGGGTTGAGGATTTCAGAACTGACATATTTTGAGATACCATAAGGTTGACCTGCTGCATTTCTAACCACAGGGAAATTAGTATAAACAGGGGCGCTTAATACTGAGGGGTCTGTTTCAACGAGTGGCGTAATCGGATCCATATTGACCGCCCTTGACAAGACACCACCAAATTCACTATTGGTTGACGAACCTTTGCCATTCACTTTTGAATAGCCCATAGTCGTTCCAATATTGATATAATCATTGAGTTTATGATTGGAATTGAGACGAACAGAATAACGTTCCCAAACCGATTGCGGTGATGCAACAATACCCGTTTGATTGTAATAACCAAAAGACGCATAGTAAGACGATTTGGCATTGCCGACCGAAATGCCTAATTCATGGTTCTGCATCGGTGCAGATTTGTTGAAAACAGCGTCTTGCCAGTCCGTTCCAGTGCCATATACTGAGGGGTCTGAAAAAAGAATCGGTCCTTTTGAAGCGGCTGATGATTCGTTCATCAAGGTGGCATATTCACGTGCATTAAGTAAGGCCAACTTACGCGTTGGTGCTTGTTGACCGACATACATATTGTATGTAACGGCAGTTTTGCCCGCTTTGCCTTGCTTGGTTGTGACCAAAATAACACCCGCAGCAGCACGTGCGCCATAAATCGCTGCCGAAGCTGCGTCTTTTAGGACTTCGATGGATTCAATATCGTTTTGATTCAAGTAATCAATGCCACCACCGACGGGGATTCCGTCCACAACGTACAAGGGTTCGCTGTTGTTGATGGAAGTTGTACCTCGAATACGCACAGTTGCGCCTTCGCCAGGTTGTCCAGAGCCCGTTGTGACCCGCACACCTGCCGTCCTACCTAAAAGCGATTGCTCGATACGTGGCACAGGCATGTTTTCTAAGTCCGAGCCTTTTACTTTGGCAATGGCACCTGTGACAACAGCTTTACGCTGCGTACCGTAACCCACAACGACGAGTTCGTCGAGTGCATCGCTGGCAGCTAATTCGATGTTGAAATTTGTGGCATTGTTGACAGCTACTTCTTTGGGTTTGTAACCGACGAAAGACACGACGAGTATCGCCGTTTTTTTATTCGTAACGGTCAATTCAAACTTGCCGTCTATGTCGGTCAATGAGCCGTTAGTTGTTCCTTTTTCAAGGATAGCCGCACCTATGAGCGGTTCTTTGCCATCTGTTACCATACCTGTAACAGATGTTGTTTGTGCTATGATTTGCCCCATACTGAGCAAATATAAGAACAGAATGACGAGAGTATTTTTAATTTTTTTCATACGGATTGTGGATTTAAACCATCAATAATTGCTCAGTTACTAAGTAAAAATAGGAGAAAACAAGGTGAATTACTGAGGGGTCGAAACCCCCCAATAAATCTAAACTGTATGATGAAGTTAGGCGTTGTGTAAGAACACGCAACGTCTAATTTCAACAGGGTTAATGGCTAACAGTAATCTTCTGACTTTGGAATGTCGAACCGACGCGCACACCTACGATATACATGCCCGCAGGTAGGGCTTTAGTTGAAATGGTCTGTGTTTGTGTACTGCCTTTTGTATTTATAGTTTGGTCATAAACATTTTGACCCATTAGGTTAGTCAGCATAATTCGTGTTGAACCTTGAACCTTCTCCGTCAAATTAATGCTCACATACTCGCTCGATACTGAGGGGGTCGCTGTGAACAAATCGGTTGAGAAAGTCAAATCTTTTGTCCCTACGCCTGTTTTGAAGAAGTAGATATTGTCAATATAAGCTGTGCCGCTACCAAAAGGGACGCTTTCAAACTTAAATTGACCAATCTTAGCCATCGAAACAGTATTGTAAGACGCTAAAGGAATGTTGAAACTATTCCAACCCGACAATGTCGGTGTCAAAGTTACGGCTTGCTCAACTGTTGCTGGAGCGGTATTGATTAAAAAGACTTTGAAAGACGTGATATTGGGTGTCCATAAATCAAGGTGCAAATAGTTCATTGTCGTCACGTTGACGTCACTCGCAAACTGTACACCTTGATAATTCATGGTCGTATATTTCTTTGTAGAATCACCAGCGATAACGACATCAGAGACCACTGTTGATTGTCCCCAGTTTGGAAACCAATCAATACCTGCTACGTTTGTATAAGGTTTGCTGTACAATGAAATAACACTTGCCGCAGGGCGAGTCGGAGTGGGTGCTGCTGCTGTTGGTGCAGTGACCGCCGCAACATTTACGGTTAAGGTACCCGCTGCGGTAACTGTACCTAATTTAGCTGTGATATTTGTCGAACCCACTGCGAGAGCTGTACCAACGCCCAGTGCACTCATCGTTGCAACTGTCGCATTAGAACTTGTAAACGTAAAATAAGCACCCGTTGCGAGGTTTAGCTTGGTTGCAACCGTATTGACAGGGAAAGTACATGTCATACCACTGGGTGTGAAAGAATCGCCAATCCCTTTTGAGATGGTCTCTGTCGCCATAGTTGCCGTTGCGGCGCCAATAACACCGCCAGTTAGGTTTTCGTATTGGATATTATCCAACCAAATCGTGTAAGCGCCTTCGTCCGAGCCTTCTGCAAAGTGGAACAAACCTTTTTCTGCCGTCAATTTTGAAGCATCTGGAATCGGAATAATGATTTTAGTCCAAGTTGTGGTCACAGGAATATTCGCCAATTCTGCTTGATAAACAGGCGTTGTTCCAGTTGATGAATTACCCAATCCAGCGACATTCAATGTCTTAGCCGCACTGCCTTTAATCCAAAAAGAGACCGCATTGTAGGTCGAAAGGTTCTGTGCCGTTGCTGCGACGAGTGCACCACCCGTATAGCCTGCGGCAGGTACAACAATTTTTAAAGATGACGTTCCTGATTGAAATGTGGTGTTGTCAACAGTCAAGGCATTGACCGAACCGTCGAACGCTACAAAAGAAACGCCTGAGGCATAAGCATCAGTAAAAATGGTTTGGGCTGAAAGTTGTGTAACTGCCAAAAGCAGCACGGTAAAGAGAGTAGAAGTGAATCTTTTCATCATACTTATTGGTTTTAAAATTAAGAAAATTATGAATTACTAAAGGAAATGTCTTATTTCCTTGTGACAACACAAAATTCTATTATTTATCCCATATCTTACGTATTATACTATTGGACAAATGCTGGACAGGTGTAAATTTGGCATTTCGCACCTTCTAAAAAGACAAAAAGAATCGAATTATTCATTCTTGAAGCAGTTTTATATACCTTTAGGGCTTCGTTTTGTATGATGTATTTTCACTTTTATGTATAAAAATGAATGACCAACTCAAGTAATTTTTAGAAAACACAAAGATAACTACATCACAACTCTCCACTATTCTCATCTGTTTTTTGATAAATATACTCGACGGTAAGGATGTTTCAGGGACTACCACTGCCATTGGAAAACAATGGACAATCAGCCCACAAGCCACACTACTGAGGGGGTAAAATCGCTCATTGACGTACCCTAAATTCCGAAGGCGACAAACCCGTATGTTTTTTAAACAATTTGGCAAAATAATTCGGGTATTCAAATTTCAATAAATACGCTATTTCAGAGACGGAATAAGACGTATAAATCAAATACTTTTGCGCTTCTTGTACCAAATGCTCTTGCACCAAATGAGAAGCCGTTTTGTTCGCCACGGCTTGGCAAATCCTATTCAGATGAACCGAAGTAATGCCTAATTCCTGGGCAAATTCGGGAATATTCTTAGTAAAATCACCATTTTTGATACTTTTTTGAAACTGCCTAAAATACTTCAACGTCACATTTTCCTGTGGTAAACCTTCCTCCTCCTTCAACTTCAACAGACGGTATAAAATGATGAAAAGATGATGCAAATACGTCTGTACCATCGCTTGTTTTTCGGGGCGGTCGTTCATTAATTCGGCATCAATTTGCCGAATAAGCGAGATGACAGACTCAAAAGTATATGTATCGTCAAAAAGTGGAATAATTTGAACTTGATTGAACGCCACTGCAATCGCCGACGACGTGGGCAATAAAGCCTCTACCATGCTGTCAGCAATCGTTAAAATACGTCCTTTTGCGTCTGGACTGTATGTAAAACCATGCAAAGCCGAAGGCGGTATCATGAAAATACAAGGGTGTGTCAAATGATTTTGTTGCGTCGCTTGTTTAAATTCGACTTGCCCCGTTTCCAAAAAAAATATTTGAAACAGTTGGGTATGGATATGTGGATTAACCACCCAATTGAAGGTAGGGCTACGTGTTTCGAGCAACTCGGAGAAGATATAATTGGCATCTAAGTGTGCATTGAATTCACCGTATAAGCCATCAAAATTCAATATTTTTTTCATCCGCTCTCAATGATGTTTAATTTATATCCAAAGAACGTCAAAAAGTGCCAATTTTTTTGTCCGATGTTTATTTTGTATCTAATTAGTCTAAAAAAGTCTCACCACTGACACAGAATGATAATCTAAATTTGTGTCAACATTTAAAATATCTTTCCAAACGGCTTTTCAAATATTGTTTAAATGAAAAAAACGATTCTCACCTTTTTAAGCCTTATCGCTTTGACAATGTGCGTTTATGGGCAGAAGCCTTACGATTTGACATTTCAAGCTAAAAACTATGTTTCGCAAACCCTAACGCATGAAGGAAAAACGGTCACTGTAAGGGCTTATGAAAATATTGTTTATGTGGCAAACCCAGTGGATACGGCTTATCAAAAATTAAATATTTACATTCCAGAAGCCTATTTTGAAGGAAAAAGCATCAATGGCTATACCGCTAAAACAGCACCTATCTTTTTTCCAAACAAAATTGGGGGTTATATGCCCGCCCAACCCGCAACAACAAAAGATAAACCAATGGGATTCGGACCTCCTGCTGGTACGCCACCTGCCCCGCCAAAACCCTTAACAATAGTCGTTGCATTGTCCAAAGGTTATGTTGTGGCTTCGGCAGGGGCAAGAGGTAGAACATTGAAAGATAAAAATGGTGTTTTCACAGGGAAAGCACCCGCAGGGCTTATAGATTTGAAAGCGGCTATCCGTTATCTGAAATTTAACGACACACGAATGGAGGGTGATGCTAAAAAAATCATTTCCAATGGCACAAGTGCTGGGGGGGCAATGTCTTCGCTGCTTGGTGCAACAGGCAACAATCCCGATTACGAACCTTATTTGAAAGCATTGGGTGCTGCACACGGAACGGATGATATTTTTGCGGTTTCCGCTTATTGCCCTATCACCAATTTAGATAATGCTGATATGGCTTACGAGTGGCAGTTTAACGGCATCAATGCGTATAAAAAAAGGGCAATGCCGCCTACGCCGCCAACATTGGCAGAATTGAATGAAGCAGAAATTAAGGTATCAAAGCAGTTGAAAGATTTGTTTCCTGTCTATTTAAACAGCTTGAAATTAAAAGATGCGAAGGGCAATTTATTGACTTTGGACAATGAGGGCAACGGTAACTTTAAAGATTTGGTAAAATCACATCTCATAGCTTCTGCACAAAAGGCTATGGACGGCGGGGTTAACCTATCGGCTTTTCCTTTTTTCACTCTTTCTAAGGATAAAGTGACGCAAATAGACTTTGATGCCTACATAAAATACATGGAACGCATGAAAACACCGCCTGCATTTGATGGATTAGATAACGCATCGTTTGAAAACTCCTTATTTGGCAATGCCTCGACGGATAAGCAACATTTCACGGAATTCTCTACAAAAAATTCAACGTCAGAAGGGAAAATGGTTGATACTCTTGTCATAAAGATGATGAACCCGATGTATTATATTGGGCAAGCCAACATCACGACTTCTAAAAATTGGCGTATTCGACATGGTGCAAAAGACAAAGACACAGGCTTTGCGATACCTGTCATACTCGCTACGTATCTGCAAAATAAAGGCTATAAAGTCAATTTTGCTCTGCCTTGGGAAGTGCCGCACAGTGGCGATTATGACCTAAATGAATTGTTTGAATGGGTTGATGGGATTTGTAAATGATAATAAAAATATTGTTCAAAATGAAAGTTATAGTTCTTGCCGTTTGTACTTTGGTCGGTGCGTCATTCTTCTTTTTCAAAAAAGAAAAAGCAATGCCTAAGCCACCCGAAACCACGGAATTGCGACAACCGCTTGCCGATTGCAATAAAGAAACAGGCATCGCCAAAGTCGTCTGTTTGGCTGAAAATTTCAAAGCCACGCTCAACGACGAACAATTGGCAAAAGCGCAATTGGTTTACAGCCTAAAAGACGCTAAAAAATGGTCGAATTTTCCAGAATTTTCTTCTCGACCAACCCGTGTTGGTTTGACTTTAGGTGCGCTCAATACAACACAATTGGCTGCGGCGAAGGCACTCATGGCGGCAGTCTTGGCGCAAGGTGTTGACAATGAAGGCTTTAATGAATTGGAAGGCGGTCTGGCAGCCGATAACTATTTTGGACACGAGACAGGGAAAACAGGCACATTCAACGCGGGTAATTTTTTCATCGCCTTTTTGGGCAAACCGAGTATGACCGAATTGTGGGCTTTGCAATTCGGTGGACATCATTTTGCTTTTCAAAATACTTACAAAAACGGCAAATTGACAGGTGCAACACCCTCTTTTCGAGGTGTAGAACCAATGGCAGCGATTTCTGAAAATGGTCGAACTTATCAACCTCTTGAACAAGAACGGGCAGCTTTTGGGGAAATAATTGCTCTATTGAGCGATGCAGAGCGTAATACAGCGAAATTGTCCAATACTTTTAGAGATATTCTTTTAGGTCCTAACAGAGATGGTCAATTCCCAACGAATAAACAAGGCGTGAGAATAGGAGATTTGACGAAAGAAAAACAAGAGACGGTCATTAAAGCTATCAAATTGTATGTCAATGATTTAGATAGTACAACTGCCCATAACGTGATGACAAAATATGCCGCAGAATTGGCAGATACCTACGTGGCTTTTGCGGGTAGCGGAACGATGAATCAAGGCAGTGATTATATCCGAATAGACGGAAAGAGCCTTTGGATTGAGTATTCGGCTCAACCAAGCCGTGACTTTCCGAATACCACGCATCCACATTCTGTTTGGCGAGACCGATTGAGTGATTATGGTGGCAACTAACTTATGTATGATTTATTGATGAGGCTCTATCAAATAAATACCCCTCAGTATTTATTAGCATTTTCACTAATTTGCGCCCTAAAATTAAACATTATAAAAAACGAAAAATCAAAACTATGGATTTTAATAAAACCACTTCTGCCATAGCTGTAGACAAAATGGCAAATCTCCAATTCGCTACCATCTTTATCTGTTTCTTGATGAATATGTTGGATGGTATGGATGTTATGGTCATCTCTTATGCTGCCCCTGCGATTGGCAAAGAATGGGCAATCAGTCCTCAAGCCATGGGCAGTGTTTTCAGTGCGGGTTTATTAGGCATGACACTCGGTACACTTTTTATTGCGCCGCGTGCTGATATTGTCGGCAGACGCATTATTATTTTACTGTCGGCTTTGGCAATGGGTTCAATGGTTTTTGCTACATATTTGGCTCAATCCGTTGAAATGCTTTTGTTTTTCCGCTTCATAAGCGGCTTGGGCATCGGCAGTATGTTGGCAAGTACAGCGACATTGACATCGGAATACGCGCCTACAAAGACCAAAGACTTTTGGGTCAGTTTTGTAATGAGTGGCTACCCGATTGGGGCAGTTTTGTCAGGTTTGGCAGCAGCGCAAATTATCCCTGCTTATGGTTGGCGCACTATGTTTCAAGTAGCGGGTATAGCGACTTTGTTCACTTTGCCCTTGATATTTTTCTTTTTAGCCGAATCGCTTGAGTTTTTAATGAAAAAACGCCCAAATGGTGCATTGGAAAAAATCAATACCCTTTTAGCAAAAATGAATCAACCACAATTAACCGAATTGCCCCCCCTCAGTATTGGAACGATTGAAAAGCCTTCAGTAACCGCTTTGTTGACACCTGAAAGGCGACTCTCGACATTGCAATTGTGGTTGGCTCTGTTTATGGCTTTTGGTTCATTGTATTTTTTGACGACGTGGATTCCCAAATTAGCATCAAGCACAGGTTTATCCATGGAATTGGCGATTTATGCAGGAACAGTTTTCAACCTCGGGGCATTTCTGGGCATCATCACACAAGGTTATCTGTCAAGTCAATTCGGTTTGCGGCGTACCATTTTTGGTTTTTTAGCATTAACGGCGATTTTGATGGTTATTTTTGGTTTTTTCAAAGGGTCAGTCCTCGTTTTGATATTGTTTGGTTTGATTGGCTTTGGTGTACAAGGCGGTTTTGTCGGTTTATATGCCGTTGCGACTCGGTTTTATCCAACTGAAATACGTTCAACAGGTGTTGGTTTTGCGATGAGTGCCGGACGTATTGGTGGCGTTGTTGGACCCCTTTTGGGCGGTTTTTTGATAGCTGCTGGTTTGTCTATGACGGCTAATTTTATGGTTTTTGCGATACCGACTCTTTTGGCAGGTGTGGCAACTTTTATGATTCAATCGAAAGAGATTCGTTGAGATTCATAGTCTACCGTTGGCGAGGTTTGAAACCTCGCCAACGGTGATAAGGCAGTTTTATATTCAAAAAAAATTAAGCACCTTTTAATGAACAATATTATTTGGGATATTGCCCACCTCGCTCACGTTGAGCTTTTGACACCAAAATTGGACGAAAGCACCCGTTTTTTCACGGACATAATGGGCATGTCTATCAGCGACACAAAAGGCGATTCGGTCTATTTACGGGCGTATGACGATTATGAACACCATACTTTGAAACTCACAGCGCATAAGCACGCCGGTATCGGGCATTATGCGTGGCGGTTACGCCATGCGGATTTGTTAGAAGAAAAAGCCAAAATGATTGAAAAAACGGGCTTGGGCATCGGTTTTACTGAGGGGGACTTAGGGCATGGCAAAACCTATCAATTCCGTATGCCAAGCGGGCATTTGACTGAAATTTACTTTGAATCAGACAAATATAAAGCAAAAAACGGTCAAGTTTCGGCACTGAAAAATACCGCTTCTAAATTTCCCGCAAGAGGAATCAACGTTAGGCGGCTAGACCACTTGAATTTATTAGCGCCTGATGTCGCTGCTTTTCGGGATTTTCAACTCAATTATTTAGGTGGAAGGCTGACTGAAACCATTGTTTTTAATGAAAATGACGTGAAAGGTGCTTGGTTTTCAGTCAATTCAAAATCCTATGATTTGGCAGTTACGGGCGACCATATTGCAGGCATGCAAGGCAGATTTCATCATTTAACGTATGCCGTAAACAGTCGTGAAGAAGTCTTGATTGCTGCCGATATTGCTTTAGAAAATGGCATTTTCATAGAAACGGGGCCACATAAACACGCCATCCAGCAGACGTTTTTCCTATATGTCTATGAACCGGGTGGCAACCGCATCGAAATTGCGAATCCGACAGCCCGTTTGGTTTTAGACCCTGATTATCAAACAATTGTATGGAATCAAGAGGAGCGCAAAAAAGGGCAAGCATGGGGTTTACAAACAGTGGAAAGTTTTCATATGCGTGGAACACCGATGCCTGAAGATCTATAATTTTCAATATTCATTTAATCATAATTTTATTTCAATCTTAATATTTAAAAACATGGCGAACAATCAAACTTTTTCTTTCTGGATGCGGGTTATTCACCGTTATTTGGGCTTTTTTTTAGTGGGTATTATGACAGTTTATGCCCTTAGCGGTGTTATCATGATATTTCGAGACACTGATTTTTTAAAGCATGAAAAACAAGTAACAAAACAACTTAAATCCAACGCACAACCCGACGAATTAGGTAAACTATTGCAAATGAGGGATTTAAAAATTGACAAAGAGGAGGGCAATACGCTCTATTTTAAAAATGGAACTTACGATAAGAGTACAGGTACAGCCAATTATACGGTTAAAGAACTGCCTTATTTTGTAGATAAAATGACGCATCTTCATAAAGCAAAAAGTGCTGACCCGCTTTTCTTTTTCAATATCTTTTTTGGTATTTCTTTATTGTTTTTTGTAATTTCTTCTTTTTGGATGTTTATGCCCAGTACCTCGACCTTTAAAAAAGGGATGTACTTTACCATTGGCGGTATTGTGTTGACATTGATACTTTTGTTTGTTTAGATGATTTAGTTTCCAAAATCTCTGGGCGCAAATACCGATTTAATCTTGCTCAATGCCAACCCTTTGAAAGATATTCACGCTACAAGTGCCATTGAAGGAGTCTTGTTGGCAGGTCGGTGGTTATCAAAAAAAGATATTGAGACGATATTTAAAGGGCTTGTAAAAAACTAAAATAATGAAAAAAAAACTCTTAGTGATAGGCGCACATTCAGGCGATTTCGTTTGGCGCAGTGCAGGAACGATTGCAAAAGCCCTCGAAGAAGGTGCAGAAACATTGGTCATTGCCATGTCTTACGGCGAGCGCGGCGAATCAGGCGAATTGTGGAAACAAGACCCTAAACGCAGCGTTGAAAGCGTTAAAGGCATTCGCCACGAACAAGCACAAAAGGCGGCAGACATCATCGGCACACCAATTCAGTTTTTGGATTGGGGCGACTATCCGATGCTGTTGACAGATGAACGCATCGAACAGCTGACCAATATTATTGGCGACTTTGAACCAACAGTTATTTTAACGCACAGCGAAAAAGACCCTTTTAATCCCGACCACCCGTTGGCTTTTCAAGCGGTGCAACGCGCGCGTTTGTTGTCGTCAGGCGCGGGTGTGCCAAGTGCATTTAAGAATATTGACCCGCCCGCTTGGTATTCTTTTGAGCCACATCAACCTGAACTGTCAGGTTTTATGCCTGATACTTTTATAGATATAAGTTCAGTCTTTGAAAAAAAATTAGCCGCTATGGCTTGTATGGGCGCACAGAATTATCTGAAAGATTATTACGCTGAATTGGCTTCGCGCAGAGCGAATCATGCACGGCGTATTTCGGGAAAGAAGGACATTAAATATGCAGAAGCACATCAAAGCCAAGTGCCACGAGTGACAGCGAGTATTTTTTAAGGAAAATACGGAGGGGGGGCAATACACCTTGTCGAGTATTTTGAGCTGTACGTAGTTAACACGTGTCATTTTTCAGGTTTCGCTCTATTAATCTTTAAGGTATTGCTATTTTTGAGAATTGTTTATTCAATTTTTCATTCAATAAAAATCAAAAATCATGGCATCAACAAGACGAAATTTTATCCAATCATTAGGCGTTGGCGTAGCGGGCTTAGGCGTTTCTACATCAACAATGGCAAATACCATCACACCTTCTGACTCTCAAAAAGTAGCAAATGATGACCAAATTCTGTTCGTCGGCGATAATATAGCCGTTGCAAATACAGAATATGGTAAGGTTCGAGGTTTTATACTGAGGGGTATCCAAACCTTTCTCGGTATTCCTTACGGTGCCGATACATCGGGTAAAAACCGGTTTATGCCGCCACAAAAACCTGCAGCGTGGACAGAAACACGACCAACCGTTTGGTGGGGCAATTCGGCACCACAAATCATGGAAAAACGATACGCCAATGTGTATGCCTCATTTGTTGACCATTGGAATTACGATGATGTGTCGGAAGATTGTTTGAAATTAAATGTCTGGACACCTTCGTTGGATATGCAAAAACGTCCTGTAATCGTATGGTTGCATGGTGGCGGTTTTGTCAATGGCTGTGCGATTGAACAAGATGGTTATCATGGAGAAAACCTCGCACAATTCGGAAATGTCGTGTTTTGTTCGGTTAATCACCGTTTGGGTGCATTGGGTTATACGCATTTGAAAACGGCAGGTGGTCATGCCGCTTCGGGCAATGTGGGCAATTTGGATATAGTCGCCGCACTCGAATGGGTGAAAAATAATATCGCTAATTTTGGCGGCGACCCGAATAACGTCACCATTATGGGGCAATCAGGCGGCGGCTCAAAAGTCACAACGCTTATGAATATGCCTTCTGCAAAAGGCTTGTTTCACAAAGGCGTGGTATTGAGTGGTGGCTCTTTGGCAGGCTTTAACAAAGAATATGGGGAAAAATTAGGGCAAAAAGTCATGGAAGAAGCAGGCTTGAAACAAGGTGAAATCGAAAAATTGCAACAAATTCCGTGGCGAGAATATATTGATATTGCCAATCGTGCTGTTGATAAAATGGCAGATGAAGCCAAACGACTCAATATACTGAGGGGTGGCTTTTCGCCTGTTTCAGATGGTGAATACCTGAACGATAAACCATTTTTCAGCGATGCCAATCACTTTTCAGCCGATATTCCTTTGATGATTTGCTCAACTTTCAATGAGCAAAGTCCGAGCAGAACAGATGCGACTTTAGAAAACATCTCATTGGCAGAAGTAAAAGAAAAAATTAAGCCCCGTTTTGGCGATAAATCAAGTGAAATCGTTGAAGCTTATGCCAAAAACTTCCCAAAAGCCCGTCCGATTGAATTGTGGTCTATGATAGTTTCCAATCGTAAAAATGCGGTTGCCGTTGCCGACGCAAAAGTTTCGCAGAAAAAAGCACCCGTTTATCTCGCTTGGTTTGGTTGGCAACCACCTCTTTTTGATAATCGGATGCGGTCATTCCATTGCAGTGATATTTGTTTTTGGTTTTATAATACCGATTTGATGCTGACTCATACAGGCGGTGGCAAACGTCCGAAAGCTTTGTCCGAAAAAATGTCAAAATCGTTCCTCAATTTTGTCAAAACCGGCAATCCAAACGGCGGCGGCTTGCCTTCTTGGAAGGCATATACAACGCAAAACGGCGAAACGATGATTTTAGATGATACATCGGCATTGGTGAACAATCCTGACGGTGAAGCGCGGAAATCGTTAGTGTAATTTTAAAACATCTAACCACAGTAGTACAGATAATTTTTTTAAAAGAAAGATATGTGTACTGCTGTGGCTATATGTTAAATCAAGAGAAGTATGGATTTTATAAAAGAATTAAGCCAATTTTCAACAGCAACACTCCATGAAGCATTGGGGCAAATTGGCAACTTGCCTTTTGAAATTAAGCCATTGCATAAAGGCATGAAAATCTGCGGTCCCGCCTATACTGTCAAGGCTAAAGCGTTTATGAATATCAATTTTCACCGAGCTTATGCTTACGCAAAACAAGGCGACATCATTGTTGCGGACTGTTCAGGCGGCTACGAAGCAGGCTATTGGGGCGATTTATTGACTACTGGAGCGATGAAACAAGGCGTTGCAGGTTTGGTGATTGATGCCTGTGTGCGGGATGCGGATGAAATCGAAGCCTTAGGTTTTCCTATTTTTTGTAGAGGATTATGCATCAAAGGCACTGGAAAAGACCCTGAAGGCAGCCTCAACGAGCCTATCACTATTGGCGAAGTGAAAATTAATCCTGGTGATTTTATCGTTGGCGATAGAGACGGTGTCGTCGTTATTCCAAAGGATAGAATTGAAGAGGCGATTGAAAAAGCCAAAGCACGGGAGGAAAAAGAAGAAAGAACAAGGGCGGAACTGAATAAAGGCTTGACTTCTTTGCAGGTTTATGGTTGGGATAAAAAGTTTGGTTATTAATACTTGAATGCAATCCGCTTTTGTCATTCAGAAGGAATCTCTTTGTCGTTCTTTATTAAAGCAAAGAGATTCCTTCTGAATGACAAAAGCGGATTGCACCTAAATTCATAAAAAATTAACAATAATGAAAATACCTACTTTCAGCAAAATCCTCAGTTTTCTCTTGCTCAACGTGCTATTTTTGAGCAACGCATTGGCAAACAACGAATACACCCTTGTCATTGACGGCTACGATTGGGGTCCTAATGTCAGTAAAGTAATACTAAATTTGGACGCTACTGATACCTTAGTGGATTTCAAAAATTTCACCGTTGCCGTTGACAGAAGTTCGGATTGTGCAACCATTCCCGATGCTCAAAAAAATGGCAATCGCACGGTTGTTTTTGCTTATGTTTCAGATGCTCAAGGTAATAGAATGAAGTCTGGTCAATATGCGACTTTGGTGCTTGCCGTTGCGCCAAATATGCCTTTGGCTTCGCCGATTCAATACACGCCAAGCGGAAAATGTAGAGGCAACAACTGGATTGATTACAAAGTCACAGTGACGAATACCAAAAATAATGCTGTTTGGAATAAAGAAAAAGGGCGCATCAGACCTATTTTAGATGAGTTTGATTTAACAGGTAAATACGCGTATGAGGCAGGTAAAACCATGTCTTATGGCTTTTTTAAACCTAAAAATAAGAACCCAAAAGCACCATTAATTATATGGTTGCACGGCGGAGGTGAAGGTGGCACAGACCCTTCAATCGCCATTATTGGCAACAAAGTGATAAATTATGCTTCTGATGACATTCAGTCGTACTTCGGCGGGGCGTATGTCTTAGCCCCTCAGTGTCCTGGCGCGTGGATGCAGAATAAAGAAGGCGTTATGCAGCCTGGAAGTAGTGAAGATGTTTACAATGTCGGCTTGATGGCTTTGATTAAAGGCTTTGTGAACAAGCATCCTGATATTGACAAAAAACGCATTTATGTAGGCGGTTGTTCCAATGGTGGTTATATGTCTTTGAAGTTGATTTTGAAAGACCCAAGCTATTTTGCGGCGGGCTATATCAGTGCTTTGGCGTATCAATCGCAATACATCACCGATGCACAGATGAATAGCATTAAAAATGTGCCGATTTGGTTTATTCAATCAAAAGACGATAGGACGACAGTGCCAGATGTGACGGTTATGCCTGTATATGAACGTTTGAAAAAGGCGGGTGCAAAGAATGTTCACTTTACTTTTTACGACCATGTAACGGACATTACAGGTTTTTATGGTGGCGAAAACTATTACTACAATGGGCATTGGTCTTGGATTTATTCTCATGCCAATCTTGCGAAATTAGATTATGATGGTTCGCCTGTAAAACTCAATGGCAGGTCTGTGACGATTATGGAATGGCTGGCAGCACAAACGAAATGATTTTGAAAATAGGATTTCATGTTCGAGGAGTTTTTAATGCTCCTCGAACATACCCCCTCAGTATTTAGTGCGTTTTATGTATAAAACTATCTAAACCGATTTACTAAAATGAAAAAAATCCTCTTTTACATCCTCTTTCTATCAAATGCTTTTGGCTTATTCGCACAGCCGACAAGTTTTTCTCCACGCGGCGTAGGAGGCGGTGGTGCATTGTTTTTTCCAACCATCAATCCTGCAAACGACAATGAATATTATGTGTCGTGCGATATGAGCCAATTGTTTCACACAACCGATTTTGGAGCGAGTTATACGCAATTACATTTTTCAAAACTGCAAGTTTTTAATACTTCGACGTATGAATTTACGTCAAATCCACTCATTGCCTATTCTGTTTATAATGACGGTAACAATGGTTATCCCGTCCGAACACTCGACGGTGGTACGACTTGGACTCCCCTTCCGAGTAATCCTTTGACGGGCGAAAAGGTCTATACTTTGAAGGCAGATTATGCCAATCCAGACCGTTTTATCATGGGTTATTATGGGGCTATTTACTTCACAAATAATCGTGGGGCATCGTTTTCTTTGGTCAAAACTGCCGCCAATAATGGTGTTGGATTAATCGTCTCAGGTGTCTTTTTTGATGGAAATACCATTGTCATTGCGACAAATGAAGGGCTTTTTCAGTCCACAAATGGTGGAACGAATTTTACCCCCCTCAGTACAACGGGCTTTCCAACAGGTCAAGGGATTTGGCAATTTTCTGCCGCAAAAGTCGGCACGACGACACGTTTTTTTTGCATAATATCTACATCTTCAAGCACTTATAACGGCATCATGCCTTGGGATAATTATCAATTTGCCAAAGGTATTTATACCCTCGACTACAATCCCACAGGTACAAATACATGGGTGTCGAAGTCAAATAGCATTAACTTCTCAAATGACTTTCTCATGTATGTTGGCATGGCAAACAACAATATCAGCACCGTTTATTTGGCAGGAAAAGACAATGCGTTGAGTGCACCTTTGGTCTATAAAACAACCGATGCAGGGACGACGTGGACAAAGGTTTTTAAAAGCACCAATAATCAAAATATAACAACGGGTTGGAGTGGACAAAGTGGCGACAGGCAATGGTCTTATGGCGAAACCTGCTTTGGCATTGCTGTTGCACCAAACAATGCGAATAAAGTTATTTTTGGTGATTTTGGTTTTATCCATAAAACGGCAGACGGTGGCAATACATGGCAACAAGCCTATATTTCATCGGCTGACCAAAACCCTGCAAATGCCGCCACTCCGACAAAAAAAGCCTACCACAGCATCGGTTTGGAAAACACAACTGCTTGGCAAATTCATTTTCAGGATGCCAATAATTTCTTTGCCTGTTATTCAGACATTCGCGGCATTCGTTCTACTGACGGGGGTGTAACTTGGGGCTTTAACTATACAGGCAATGCGGGTAATTCGACGTATCGGATTGTGAAAAATCCGACGACAAACACCTTATTTTCAGCCACTTCAAACATCCACGATATGTATCAAAGCACCCGACTTGCTGATGCTCAATTAGACGCAACGGACGGAAATGGCAAAGTGACTTATTCGACTGACGGCGGGGCGAATTGGATAGATATGAAAGTATTCAGTCATCCCGTTTTTTGGCTTGCGCTTGACCCAACGAATACCAATAAATTGTATGCCTCTGTCATTCATTATGGTGCAGGAACGGGTCAAGGCGGTGTTTGGATAACAGCAAATGCCAACAGTTTTGCTGCTGCAACATGGACAAAATTGCCCAATCCGCCACGTACTGAGGGGCATCCTGCCAGTTTGGTTGTCTTGAATGATGGCAAATTGGTAGCGACTTATTCGGGGCGACGGACGACAGCTTTTACAGCAAGTTCAGGCGTTTTTATCTATAATCCAACGACAAATGCTTGGACTGATGTATCGGATGCGGGAATGCAATATTGGACAAAAGACATTATTATAGACCCTTCTGATGTGGCACAAAATACGTGGTATGTAGCGGTTTTCAGTGGTTGGGGTGGTGCGCCAAATGGTAAAGGCGGTTTGTATAAAACAACCAATCGCGGCACAACTTGGACAAAATTGACAGGCACACAGTTTGACCGCGTTACGTCCATTACTTTTAACCCTTTAAACAATAAACAAGCCTTTTTGACAACGGAAACGCAAGGTTTATGGTTCAGTACAAATATGGATGCAGCAACGCCAACTTGGAGTTTGGTGACAGCCTATCCGTTCCGACAACCTGAACGGGTTTATTTTAATCCATTCAAAACCAATGAAGTATGGATAAGTAGTTTTGGCAATGGTCTAAAAGTGGGCAGTATGACAGCGACAGGCATTGATTTTGTTTCAGATAAAAACAGAATTAACATTACGCCAAATCCCGTACAAACAGGACTCAATATTGAACGAGGAACAAATGAAAATGCACCATTTGAAATCATAGATTTAATGGGAAAAATAATAAAAAAAGGGGTATTGATGAACAAAAACACTGTCATTGACATCCACGATTTACCCAATGGTTTTTACATCTTAAAGGTCAATCAAACAACTTTAAAGTTTATCAAGGAATAATATGCAAACAGTCATTCCCTACATGCACTTTCGTGGCGGCAGTTCCAAAGGCTTGTATTTCAATGCCAAAGACTTGCCGACAAACGAAACACTCCGCATCAAATACATATTAGCCGCCATCGAAGGCTCTGATTTAGGCGATGCTCGCCAAATTGACGGTTTAGGCGGCGGCAGTTCTTTGTCGAGTAAAGTGGCTATTGTCTCCCCCTCAGTATCAGAGGGTATTGATTTGGATTATTATTTCATTCAAGTAATGATTGGAAAAGGAAAGGTTTCTACCAACCAAACCTGTGGCAATATATTGGCGGCAGTGCTGCCATTTGCCATCGAATCGGGTATGATTGAAGCCACTCACCCAACAACAAGTGCTGTTATCCGTATCGTCAATACAGGTGGCATTTGTGAAGTGGTTGTCGAAACACCTAATGGACAAGTCAATTATGCAGGAAATGCCAAAGTGGACGGCGTTTTGGGAACATCTGCACCTATTATATGTAACTACCTCGATACTGAGGGGGCGACTTGTGGTGCATTATTGCCGACTGGCAACGCAATTGATACGATTGATGGTAAAGAAATAACGTGTATTGACAACGGCATGCCTGTTGTGCTGATGCGGGCAATTGATTTTGGCATAACAGGCTATGAAACCAAAGAGACGTTAGATAATAATGCCGTTTTGAAGCAACAATTAGAAATGATTCGTTTAAAAGCGAGTCATAAAATGAATTTAGGTGACGTGACGAACCAAAGTGTTCCTAAAATGTGCCTGATATCCCCCCCTCAGTATCCGAATGGTTTGGTCAATACACGTATGTTTATTCCACACGTTTGCCACGATGCGATTGGCGTTTTAGCTGCTGTTTCGGTGGCGACTGCTTGTATTCTGCCTAAAACAGTGGCTGAAAACACAGCCATACTTATCGCAGATCCCGATAAAATCGGGAGGGGTGGGCATTCTTTTACTCTTGAACATCCAACAGGTGAATTTACCGTCAATATTGAACATACTATACAAAATGGAATCCCGAAAATCGAAAAATCAGGTGTCATGCGGACAGCGCGTTTGTTGAGTAAAGGCGTTGTTTTTATCCCAGAAAGCGTTACAATATCTCAATCCTAAAAGGCACAATCGGACTTTTCATCTCCACAATGCCCTTGTTAGTCGGCTTCTTAAAATGGTTTTTAAGGCTTGATTTACCTTTGTATCATCAATTAAGATAAATCACTTTTAAATAAAAATATGAAGATGAAAAAATTAGTCTTGTTCGCCTTAGTTCTCCTTAATCTCTCTCTTTTTGCCCAACAACCAAATGCTCCTATGTCTATTGGTCGGCTTTATGGTAAAGTCGTTGACGGTTCTTCAAAAGAACCTGTTGCTTATGCTTCAGTAACCATTTTACGGACAGTCGCAGGACGCGACAGCCTTATCGGTGGAGCATTAACCATTGAAAATGGTGATTTTAATATCACTGGTTTACCGATGGGTATGTTAAAAGTGAAAGTCAGTTTTATTGGTAATAAAGATTTAGTCAAAATGGTGAAAATTTCACCCCCTAATAGTATCGAACAAGATTTAGGCAACCTCGCCATGACAGTTGATGCACAAGTCTTAAACGCCCTCGAAGTAACAGCGGAGAAAGCTTCAACAATGATTAGCCTTGAAAAACGCGTGTTTAACGTTGACAAAAGCATCACAGCAACAGGTGGCACAGCAGAAGACGTTTTGAAAAACGTCCCCTCAGTAACCGTTGATATGGATGGCAATGCAAAGTTACGTGACCGTGGCACAACGATTTATGTAGATGGCAAACCAACTTTGATGTCATTGACTCAAATCCCTGCCGACCAAATCGAATCGGTTGAGGTCATTTCAAACCCTTCTGCTAAGTACGAAGCCTCTTCAACAGGCGGTATTTTGAACATCGTTTTAAAGAAAAACCGCAAACCTGGTTACAATGGTGTTGTCGCTTTGGGTGTCGGTACACAAGGACGTTACAACGGTATGGTAAACCTCAATGCACATCAAGGCAAATGGAATATCGGTGGTTTTTATAACGTCAATTCAGCAAACAGCCCTTCAACAGGTTATAGTTACCGCACAAACATCAATACTGACGGGTCGGTTAAAAATTATTTCAACCAAAATACAGACTTGACTTTCCAAAATGTGTTTCAAATCGGACGTTTGAACCTTGATTATGCCTTAAATAACCGCAATACAATATCTTTATCAGCAACTAAAGTAGGTGGTAAGTTTAATATCTCAACTGACCAAGACTATGAATATTTGTCAGCTTCAAAGCAAGTTACAGAATCCGGAATACGTACAACAGAACCTCGCAATGAATTTAAAAACAATAATGTTGAAGCACAATGGCGTAAATCTTATGCTAAAAAAGACAAATCGCTTTCTGTTTTAGCAAATTATGGTTGGGGCAGCTTCGCAAATGCAGCAACTTGGAATACAACAAATAACATTTCACCGAATTACCCGGCACTCGTCAGCATTTCAGGTGCTAACAGAAACGAACAAGCTGTTTTTCAAATGGATTATGTGAATCCTATCAATGATTCTACAAAGTGGGAAATGGGTGTTCGCAGTTTTTGGAACAGCGGCAACCAAAAGTATTTTTATGATTCTTTGGATTATAAAACCAATACTTACAATCAGGACAATGCATATTCACAAGACAATATCATTACACAAAGTGTCAACGCGGCTTATGTTACTTACTCCGGTCGTTTCAAAAATCAAATCAGCTATCAAGCAGGTGTACGTTTTGAGCAGTCAAGTTTAGTAGGTGTTTCAAAACTTGATGCAACGTCAAATTTTGGTTATGACTATCCAAAAGGTAATGGTAAAGATTTGATGCGCTCTTTTTTCCCATCGCTTTATTTGTCAAAGAAGTTAGATGCGACAACAGACATCGGGCTAAATTTCAGCCGCAAACTAGAACGTCCGAACTCCCGTATGCTCATGCCTGGTATACAAGGTAATGACAAGCAGAATATACAAATTGGTAATCCAAATTTGCAACCTGAATTTGTCAACATGGCAGAATTCAACTACAACAAATTATTCGGTAAAGACAAGCAAAACAATTGGTTGTCAACAATTTATCTAAGCAACGAAACCAATACACTTAAGCCATTGATGACGCCATCAGCTATTGACCCCACAGTATTAATCACAACTTTTGTGAATGGTAAAAACGAATTGAGATATGGTTTGGACAACACATTGAAGTTAGGTTTTGGTAAAAACTTTGAAGTCATGTTGAATGGCAATATCTTTAATTACACCGTAAACGTTGATACATTTTCAAATACAGGTTGGTCAGGAAATGGTAAAGTCAATTTGACATATCGTTTGCCAAAAGATTTTACAGTACAATTGAATGCTGCTTATGAAGGCAATCGCCCAACAGCACAAGGTGTCCGTCAAGGAATTGCTTATATGGATTTTGCAGTTAAGAAGTCATTTTTTCACAATGCTGCTAACGTGACGCTTTCTGTCAATGACTTGTTCAATACACGTAAAGAAATTACATTCTACGACCAACCGACTTACTTACAAGAATCAATGCGTCGTCGTGATATGCGTTTCGTTAAATTGTCGCTTCAAGTACCTTTTGGTAAAGCAGATGCTTCGATGTTCAAACGCATGAAAGATTCTAAAAAACAAGGTGGTGGTCAAGAGCAACCTGATTTTAGTGGCGGTGGCAACTAATCTTAAAGAAAGGACATAAGCTAAAACAAAAAAAAAGACGGAGTGAATCTATTCACTCCGTCTTTTTTTTGTTTTTAATTTATTTATACGAAATAAAATTATGTTGTTATTGAGAGAGCAATCATGAATAAGTGCACTATATTTGTCGAAAAATAGGTGAAAATGCTATCGATCGTAAAACGTCGGCAGGGTTTAAAACCCTGCCGACGTTAAATCCGTTCGACGATAAACGATTTAAAAAGAAAAAAAAACATACAATTAATGAAAACACACACCGAGCTCTTAAAACCCGAATATTATTACCATATCTACAATCGGGGTATCAATGGCGAACAATTATTTAAACAAGAAAGGAACTATGATTATTTTTTGAAACAGTATGCTAAATACATAGAGCCTATTGCAACAACTTACGCATACGTTCTTATGGGCAATCATTTTCATTTTTTAATCAGCATAAAAAGTGAAGAACAAATACGAAAACATATCCCTTCTAAGCCTGATGTTCCTATCGAACATATTATCAGTCAACAATTTTCTAAATTATTCAATAGTTACGCACAGGCAATTAATAAACAGGAAAAACGAACGGGTGGTTTGTTTGAAGAACCTTTTAGGAGAATTCTAATTGGTAGCGAGGCTTATGCGGCTCAAATGGTTTATTATATCCACTTTAATCCTCAAAAACATAAATTTGTTGCTGATTTTAAAACCTATCCTCATTCTTCTTATGCGTCTTTTGTTCAAAAAGGATTTACACGAATACCTCGTGAGCAAGTTTTTGAATGGTTTGGTGGTATTAACGCTTTCTTTGCCTATCATGATGAAACGCATTTGTTTGATGAGGATTGGCTGAAAGATAACCCCCTCGAATTTGATTAAGCGTCGGCTGAAAATGAAAGTGTCGGAAAACAAACGTCGGCAGGGTTTAAAACCCTGCCGACATTAGATTCAGTTCAGACATTAGATTCAATCCATCTCAATCACCACATTACCCGTCTTTTGTCCTGTTAAGACATAATGATAGGCTTCAACAATATCCTCAAATGGATATGTTCTGTCAATCACCGCTTTATAATGTCCTTCTTCAATAAGTCTCTTGAAAAACGGAACATCTTCTTTGTTGATTGAAGGAATCGGAAAGATGACTTTTTTACCATCAAACTTCAAACCCAAAAGCGCAAGAATGGGATTCGCATAAGCAAAACCCAACTCCGTACTAAAATAAATGCCACCTCGTTTGAGCAAATGTTTGCTTTTGAAAAAAGAACTTTTGCCAACGGCATCAAATATGAAATCGAAGCGGTCATTGAGTTGCGTAAAGTCTTCTTTTGTATAATCAATCACTTTGTTTGCACCCAACGACTTCACTAATTCTAAATTTTTAGTATTACCCACAGCCGTAATATCTGCACCAAAATACTTTGCCAATTGTACCCCTGCCGAACCAATAGAACCCGTTGCGCCATTGATAAGAATTTTATGCCCACGTTGCAAGTTCGCCGCTTTGTAATAATTCAAAGCTAAGTATGCGCCTTCACAAATAGCCGCCGCTTCTACATAAGGTATATTCGTTGGCTTTAAAGCGATAGAACCGTTTTCAGACATACACAAATAGTCCGCATGTGCGCCAAAAACAGTAGCCGATAGACCAAAAACAGCGTCGCCGACTTTAAATGATGACACATCTTTGCCAACTGCTACAATCTCACCCGCAAACTCACTGCCTAATACTTGTGTTTTAGGTCTAAAAAGCCCCATAAACAATCGAACGGCAAAATATTCTGCCGTCAACATACCCGTATCTGTACGATTAACGGTTGTGGCGCGAATATTTATTAAAACCTCATTGTCTTTGGGAATGGGTGTTTGAATGTTTTTAAGTTGCAATACATCAGGCGAACCATATACTGTATTGACACTCGCCCTCATTGTGTTAGAATTGATTTTTGCTTTTTCCATGACGTTGTTTTATTAAATTTGACCTAATGGCAACAAATTTAAAGGCAATGCTCAACGTTCATGTATGGTTTTTGGATGATACTGCTGATTTAATCTACTAAAATGCCTAAGTAAAACGTCGGCAGGGTTAGTAAAACGTCGGTAGGAGCTTTAAAACGTCGGCAGGGTTTAAAACCCTGCCGACGTTAGATGAGATGTGCATTAAACTTTTTGAGTTGGTGCTTTCTTCTTTTCTGCACGTGTGGCTTGCGTTTGAGCTGTAATTTCAGAACGCCGTTTGCCTCCTGCGGCAACATACTCATCGGACTCTTCGCCTTTAACACCTTTTATGCAATTCCGCAGTTGTACAAGCTTTTTGTCAACCGCTTCTTGAGCTGTTTGAAGGTTGGTGTCGGCAGCAATAAAGACTTTAAAAGCTTCATTTCTAATTTTGAGTTTGGTTTTAGCCTCCTCATTGAGGGCTTTGTAAATGGCAAGCGAAACATCATCATCAAAGACAAATGGTTTGTCAAATTCGCTTAAAGCATCAGCAAAATCTTTGTTTTGCTTGTGGTGGTCGAGGGCAGCAATTGTGTATGCCATGATTTAATCAGGTTTTTTGATAAAGAAAAAGGATTTAAAAATGCTGTGTAGGTTTCCTCTTTGTTTAATGGTTCAAATTTATTCCTTTTTATAATATGTGTCAAGTGCTTATGTAATATTTTTTTATATTGTGTGAAAATAAATTTGAAAAAGAGGTAATTATACTGAGGGGGTGGTTTGTATTGTTTTTTAGACTCCCTCACTTTTGCAAGTCGCTCTTGTAAATCGCTTTTGTCATGCCGTTTTTGTCATGTCGCTTTTGTCATTCAGCAGGAATCTCTTTGTTGTTTTAACAAATACACAAAAGAGATTCCTGCTGAATGACAAAAGCGGCTTTCTGCCTAACAACCTACCCTACCCATTCATCAACAAACCCTTGAGTTTGCTCATAAACTCCTTGGGTTTTATCACTAACTTTTAAAAAATGATGAGATACCGCTACCCAAGTATGATGTATCGCTACCCATTTATCAACATCGGGTAGCATTTCTTTAAGAATCGGCAAGGGGTTTTAAAACGTCGGCAGGGTTTAAAACCCTGCCGACGTTAGGTGCGACATTAAAAGCGACGTTAGATTTATAAAACCTCTCCCTCAGTACAAACCCCAAAACCCTGCTTCAAAACATCAGCGCGTTCCTTCGTTTGGCGCATAACAGGATTGGTATGGTTGAAATGAATAAACTTAATTTTAGATTTTTCCTTTGAATTTCTAAACAAATCCATCGTTTCTGCTATAAAAGGATGCGGTACTTCGCTCATATTGCGGTTTGGCAATTCACCATTTTGATAAAACGTGGCATCTAACAAAGCGACATCTACTTGACTCACTTCTTCTAAAATATTGTGCTGCCATTTCGACCATTTGTCAATATCTGGAATAAACAACACCCGTTTGTTTTTAGTGATAATAACAAACCCTACTGTTTCTGAAAACTCATCTCGATGCGGCACAAGTATCGGTTTGATGCTGATATTCTTTGTGATTTGAATAATAGAATCGGCTGCCAAAGGTTTAATCTTTATGTTTTTCAAGCTCACCAATTGACTCCAAGGTCCATTGTTTTCTAAAAAAGTTTGCATACGGGGCATTGCATACACTGGTGTTTCCTTAGCACCTATCGCTTCTCTACCCAAATACATCAGTCCTGTATAGTGTCCGATATGTGCCTGTGTGAGAAAGATGCCACTTATGGGTTTTGATTTATCATTGAGGTACCCCCTCAGTATATGCTCCTGTTTTGTGAAATCGGGCGTGGCTTCGAGCATAAATACCTCTTGCGTTTCACGGTCAACAATGCCGAGACAGGTGACACTTTTAGGTTTTTCTTTACCGAGTGCGACCGCTTCACAACAAGCTTTACCACAATACGGATGCGGATAACCTGCGTCTTGTGTTATGCCGAGGACAACGATGAATTGTTGTAGTAAAGCGTTGGTTTTTGTTATTTCTCTCGGTGTTTGACAATTCAAGCATGTTAAACACAAGGAAAAGAACCAATATTCCTTTTTCATTTTTAAGCAAAGGTATAGCGATAGGATTAAAAAACTTAGACGTAAGGGAGCAAACAAAAAATAACACACCTAAAATTCTGAAAGAATTGAATATGAATAACCGTAGATGAAATCTACGGCTGCGTCGAAAGTTTGTCTTCCAACTCCGAAGGAGTTGAATGTACAGTCACTCTAATTAATTGACATTCAACTCTTTCAGAGTTGTGTGACAGCCTACTGCAAACCCGTAGATTTCATCTACGGTTATTCATATTCAATTCTTTCAGAATTTTAGGTGTGTTATTTTGCATCACGCCTTAAAACTATTCTTTCAGAAATGACAGCAACAGAATTACTTAATTTACATTTGTTGGCTATCTACAAAGCGCAAATACACAAACCAATAAGATACGCCTCGTTAATGGTACTGAAAACAAAGATATAACCGTCAATTCTGGTTTGGCTGATATGGTACGCACCTTTTTTGATAATAAAGTGCAGGCTATTGTCCGAAAAACACGAGGTAATCAATAGGGATTGATTAATCTTGTGAGGGAAGAGTGAGATGCACCCCCTCAGTATTTTACGGCTTTGTTTCTTTTTGAAGTGTATGAGGAAGCCATCTCAATGTTTGTTCGTGATAGCTTTTTTGTTGTGAAGATGCGCAAATATCAAGTCCAATATTTTATCTTTACAAACTCAAATCGTATTGAAGCAAACGAATAATCTAACAATCCGCTTAAAACAACAATTTATGGAACTTAGACCTTCTTTATTTTGGGATATTGATGTCAAAACAATTGATTTTGAAAAACATAGAAGCTCCATCATTGAGCGTATCTTAATGCGGGGACGATTAGAAGAATTTCGTGAAATGCTCCTATTTTATGGTCGTGATGTTGTTAAGAATGTTGTCTTAGATGCACGATATCTTGATAAATATTCACTCGCTTTTTGCAGTGCCATTTTTCACATTCCAATCACTGAATTCAGATGCTACAAACTCGCACAGTTGAGCCCACAACATTGGGACTTTTAAAACAGTTGATGGCAAAACCCTATCTCAATTCATTCGCTTTAGTCGGTGGTACTGCTTTAGCTTTACAATTAGGGCATCGTTTTTCCGTAGATTTAGATCTGTTTACAACCGAAGTCTTTGATAAAGATAATTTGATTGAAGATTTAAAAGCAGATTTTCAAGTATCGGTAGAGTCTGAAAGCCGTAATATTGTCATCACTTATATCAATGAAGTCAAAGTAGATTTTGTTAAAGTGCCTTATCCGACACTTTTTCCAATGCAGCTTGTGGATACTGTTCGTATGCTTGATATACGTGATATTGCACCGATGAAATTGAGTGCCGTCACACAACGCGGTAGTAAAAAAGACTTTTATGATATTTATTACCTTATCAAAAAGATGACATTACCCGTCATTCTCAATCTTTATCGTGACAAATTTCAGAACCAAACTGTTTTTCATGTGCTTAAAAGCCTGACTTACTTTTATGATGCTGAAAAATATGCCGCCCCTATCGTTTTTGACAAGAAAATAAGTTGGGATAAAGTTAAAAAGGCTTTAGTTAAAGCAGTTGAAGACGTTATTTAAAGGGCATGAAGAAGCCGTCTCGAACTTGGTTTGAGACGGCTTTTTTGTATCTATGCCCTATGAGCATTATGTCACAAACTTATTTTTATACAATAACCTTGTGATAAGCTTAAAAAAACCTATTTTTGTATAAAATAATGAAAAAATGAGTGTACAAATGTCCGTTTCTGAAATATTAGGCAGCGTAGAAGGTTTAGAAACCAACAAATTTGAACAATTGTATCGTGAATTGTTTGCTTTACGTGCCAAAAAGAATAAACTGCCGTGGTTAAACGCCGTTGAATCTCAATTACTCAGCAAGATAAACACTGAATTTGACCAAAAGAAATGGGAACGCTTAACCTACCTTGATTGGAAATTAGAATTCAGTGCTTTGACACCTAAAGAAGAAGCCGAATCCCTTAAATTGGCAGAAGCCTACGAACATTATAGCGTTGAACGCTTAAAATGCTTATCTCAATTAGCCATCATTCGCCAAATGTCTATTGATAAACTGATGGAGGAATTAGGCTTAAATGCTCAAGCTCATGGCTAAACCATCTATTCCTTCTGATGTACGTGCAGCAGTTATACTTCGTGCCTCGAAGTGTTGTGAATATTGTAAAAGCCAAGACAAGTATTCGTCAACTGCCTTTACAATTGACCATATCTTACCTGAAAGTTTAGACGGCACATCTGATTTTCTGAATCTTTGTTATGCCTGTTTTCTTTGCAATCGCTTGAAATCAAATAAGTTAAAAGTATTTGACGCTTCTAAAAAAATGGATTCCCTTATTCAATCCACGCAAAGATAATTGGCAAGAACATTTTGCTTGGAATGATGATACCACTCAAATCATCGGTCTTTCTGTCATAGGGCGTTGTACGGTGAAAGAACTCAAATTGAATCGTGACAAACTCATAGAATACCGAAATTGTATTATTCCATTTGGTGAACACCCGCCTAAAGATTAACATACCCTCAATGACAGCAACAGAAATACTTAATTTACACCGTGAAGCTGAAATTTTTATTTCTCATGGATTGCTTGGTTCGCCACCCGATGATATTCACATAGAATTGTTAGAATTATTAGACAGAGTCAAACAACAAAGACTTTTGAAAGACAATCACGACACGTTTACATTTGTTGGCTATCTACAAAGCGCAAATACGCAAACCAACAAGATACGCCTTGTTAATGGTACTGAAAACAAAGATATAACCGTCAATTCTGGTTTGGCTGATATGGTGCGTACCTTTTTTGATAATAAAGTGCGGGCTATTGTCCGAAAAACACGGGGTAATCAATATGAATTGATTAATCTTGTGAGGGAAGAGTGAGGTGTACCCCCTCAGTATTTTACGGCTTTGTTTCTTTTTCAAGTGAATGTGGAAGCCATCTCGATGTTTGTTCGGGGCGGCTTTTTTTTATTGTATTTGAATCATTTATAAAGTCAATTTGAAAATATTTAAGTAAAAATACTTAATTTTGTATAAAATTTTTCAGACCTGAAATTAGACTTTATGGGCAAAGGAGATAAAAGAACTAAAAGAGGGAAAATATTCAACTACTCATATGGAAAGTGTCGAAGGCGGAATTCAAAAAAGATTCCACGAAAACCTGTTGAACCCCCAAATCACCCAATATTACCAAACAATATTCCTCTAAATCAAAAAAGTAACAATATGAGCATTCTTATTGATAAAGTACGGATAAAAAACTTCCGTTCATTGAAAAATGTAGAAGTCAATCTTCAACCTGTAACATTATTAGTAGGCGCAAACAATGCGGGTAAAACAACTTTTCTACGTGCTTTGAATGTTGTTTTTGGTATCAATAAAACACAAATAACACGAGATGATTTGTTTATTGATAAAGACTCAAAACAGCTTGAAAATTCTATTATTATTGATATTCGTATTGTGCCTGTTGATGATAAAGGTAAACGAGCAAATGAATTTGAATCACAGTGGACAAGCATCTTTGGAAGTGATTCAAAAAGCGATAACATTGGGGAGTTTTTCTCTTTCCGCACAAAAATAGATTTTTTGAACGAGGGTGATAGGTATGAGTCAAACCAGTATTTTTTAACAGATTGGCGGAATCCAAATCCAAGTGAAGATGATAAATTGACAAGTTCTGTTTTTAAAGCAGTTTTATTGTATTTCATTGACGCTCAAAGAGATTTGATAGATGATACTCGGTTGCGCACTTCTCATTTTGGTAAGTTGGCAACACAATTAGACAAGGATTATAACAAAGAAGATTTGGAGGAAATAACGGGTTTAGTACGAGACCTTAATGATAAAGCAGTAGAGAAATCATCTGTGCTTCGTCACCTTAAAACAAAGTTATCAGAACTTAATCAAACGACTCAAACCACGGGTGAAGGTGTCTCTATAAGCCCTTTTCCGAAAAAAATAAGAGATTTACACAAAGGTATGAAAGTAGATTTTCAAGATAGTGGTTCTGATACATTTAGTATGGAATATCATGGTATGGGCACTCGGAGTTGGGCTTCTATTCTTTCCTTTGGTGCATTCTCGTCTTGGGAAGCACAAATTAAATTGGGAAAAAGTGAACAGTACTTTCCAATTTTGGCATTAGAAGAGCCTGAAGCTCATTTGCATCCTAACGCACAACGCACATTATATCGGCAATTGAAAAACGTGAGTGGACAAAAAATTATAAGTACACATTCGCCTTATATTGCAGGACAAGCAGAATTGGAAGAATTAAGACATTTTTATAAAATCGGAGATGAAGTAGAGATTACGCAGATAGATTTAAACCAACTTAGAGAAGAAGACCATCCAAAAGTAAAAACTTATCTTGAAAGTTCCAAAGGTGAAATTTTATTCTCTAATATTGTAGTCATGTGTGAAGGTGAAACAGAAGAAATCTTACTGCCTATTTTTGCAAAACATTATTGGGGGAAATCTGATTTTGAGTTAGGCATTAATTTTATTAAGACTGGGAAACATTATCCTTTACTTTTTTTGCTTCGATTTTTAAAAATAAAATGGTTTATTTTTAGTGACTATGATAAACCTGATGTTAAAACAGCTTTACAAAGTGTTTTGTCAAGAAATGGTATTACGTCAATGGAGAATATCATTAAATTAAATGATGAAACTACGGAAAAAGATATTGAAGAATACTTATTTGATAATGGTCATGAAATTGAATTACGAAACGCCTTAAAACAATTTAAAGAACCGATATACGCTAATGAACGACACCGACTTGCAAAAAGGGCAGATGTTGCAGCCGAAAATAGTAGAATAGATGGACTTACTAAAACAGATTTTATTAGAGAATTTGATAATTGGAAAACTAAAGTAGCACCTATTTATGCAAATTTAATTTTAAAGAGAAGTGATGAAGCCAAGCGTTTCCCAAGTAAAATACAAGAATTATTTATTAAAATAGGAGATAAAATAGGCATTATAAAAGATGAAACAGGAGCTGTCTAAAGAGCAAAGAGAAATAGCCTTCTTCAACGATTGCGAAGGAGCATTATTGGTAAAAGCATCAGCAGGTAGTGGTAAAACACGTATCTTGACTGAAAGAGTTCGTTATCTGTTGACTGAAAAGCAAGACAAGTTTTTTTCTGTCTTATGTCTCACTTTTACTAATAAAGCCGTCGATGAAATGAAAGAGCGATTAGAAGGTATTCCTAAATTAAAAGATAGAACTTTTAT
>JAYSQG010000226.1:0-7821 GCA_043721685.1 Saprospiraceae bacterium
ACTACTGAGGGGGTACTTTTTAGCAAAAAAGGAATGTCTTGACCAAAATCATTTTGGCGAATTTGGTCGCGTTTGATGTTCGTAAAGCTCATTGGCGTTTTGTTGCCCGCCATGGTTGCCGAAATCGTAACTTGTTGTAAATCAACCTGTTTTAATGAATCTGTCTTTTGTGCATAAGTGGCAGAGTAGGAGAGAAGGAGGACGAAAAGCGCAAATATGCGCGAATTGGCAAGACTATTCGCTTGCGTTTTTTTGTTAAATTTTAACATTGTAAGAATGAAAATTTGGTAAAAAAAAATGCCGACTGTTGGGACAATCGGCGATTTTTTAAACCTCGTTGAGTTGACACATCATGATATTTTTATTTTTTTACAAAATAAAAAACAAACAAAGAAGTATCAACTTTTTCGTCGGCAACATTACTTGCCTACGTTCAACGGGTATAATCTCAGCCTTTTTTTTCAAAAAAGCACCCCAACGCCGCAAAGATACTAAAGGATTTTAGATTTAGAACTAAACTTTCCGCAAGTTTCAACTTGCGGAAAGTTATTTCCTAATTGATTTTGCGAATTACCTTTGCGAAAAAACAGAAATGACTTTTGAAGAACTTGAATTGCTCAAAACGCCCGAAGCACGTCAATTGATTTTTGAAAATGTAAATACAGACTCCTCAGTATTCGCGCTCAAAAATCGTAATCCGACTTTGGCAACTCAATTAAAATATTGGCAACGCAGCCGTTTGAAATTGCCGAGTTTGTATGCTGTGCAAGCGATTGTGCCGCCTTTGGCTTTTGAGCAATGCAGCAGCGAATTGGCAGCATCGGCAAAGGAGGCTTCGGGCAAACGGTGTTTGGATTTGACGTGTGGTTTAGGCATTGACACTTTGCATTTTTCAAAACATTTTGAAGAAGTAATTGCCATTGAACAGAACGCTGTTTTGGCAGAAGTGGTTCGGTTTAATTTAGAGCTTTTAGATGTCAAAAATGTTGAAATCCTAACAGAATCGGCTGAAAACTATATCAATTGCTACGAAGGTGAGCCTTTTGACCTCATTTTTATTGACCCTGCAAGGCGTGATGATGTTGGAAAAAAAGTCTTTTTGCCCGAAGATTGTTCGCCTAATATTGTTGAATTATTGCCTAAATTAAAAAAAATAAGTAAACGTATTTTAGTCAAAATGTCGCCGATGTATGATGTGGATGCGGCTGTTCGGCAGTTTCCCGATGTCCATTCCGTAGGCGTTTTGAGTTTAGATAATGAGTGTAAAGAAGTGATTTTAGATTTTACAGAGCAAGCAGATTTAGGAAATTTTCAAAATTTCCTAAATCTGAAACCGACAATTTTTGTAAAAATCAAAGTAGATAATCAGTTTTTAAATGTTGAAAAAACGGATAAAACGCTTGAAAATGTAGAAAATACTGAGGGGGGTAATTTCATCATTGAACCAGATGTAGCGTTCTACAAAGCACGTATGCTGCCGTCATTTTATGAAATATTTTTAAATAACGATGAAGACTTTTTGACTTCAAATAATGGTTTTTTTCTATCAAAAAAAATACAATCTAAAACAACACCTGCTCGTGTTTTCAAAATTTTAGAAACCTTTGACTACCATCCTAAAAAAATAAAGACTCAACTGAAAGCCTTGAATATCAATACTTTAAATGTAGCCCAACGCAATTTCCCTTTCTCGACGCAACAGATTCGGACGGCTTTGGGGGTTAAAGAAGGCGGTGATTTGTTTCTGATTTGTACGCTTGTGAATGGTCAAAAAGTTGTTTGGTTGGCTGAAAAAAAATCGTAGTCGGGAAATTTATTTCCCGCAAAAATGAATTTCAAAAACGCTTTTTATGTGAAATGAATTTCCCGACTACGTATAACAAAAACAGGGCTACTCGTTTTTTAAAAGACGCTTAATAATTTTAACCGCTTCTGCAAAACGTTGCTCTTTGCCCCCCCTCAGTATAAAATAACTTTGGTCATAAAAACTAAGGTTTTTTAGATAAATATTGAACAAACGGTCACGGTCATTTGGGTTTTCACGAAGCCGGTCGGGCTGCCATTCTATACCTTCGGGCGAACAAAGTAAGTAAACACTTGTTGTCAGATTTGGGTCACTTAACTGGCTAATACGCCTCTCGATTTTTGCAAGAAGTTGTCTATTAGTATTTTTAAAAACCTCTTCAGACCAAATTTTTATAGTTATACAATCGGTATCAGAAATCAATAATGGCAGTGCTTTTCTATGCAATGTTTTATCTAATAATGTTAGTTCGTTTTGGATTTGACCTGCATATATTTCGTTTAATGATAACTTATCATAGAGAGGCTTTGAAGGTGTATTTTCAACTGTTTGCTGTTCTTTTAGCTTCTTTTCAAGGTATTCACGAGCAAATTCAGCTGCAAATCCAACATTAAAGTGTGCAGCAAGTTGTCTCGCAAGTGTTGTTTTTCCTGTTGATTCTGGTCCTGTTAGAACGATTCTTAGCATATTGTGTTATTATTTTTTGATAAGTATTCTAAAAAAGTGAACAAAAATAAGACATTTGCCACAAAGTAAATTGATATGCACAATATAGAACCTTTTTATCGCTGGCGCGAAGAATACGCTGTTGAAGACGATGACAAATCGCCTTTTTACGGCTGCACCTATACGGAATGGAAACAAGTATATAATTTTCTTTTACATCCGTTATGGGATGATTTTGAATCAAATACGCTCTATTTGAAGGTTTTGATTGCGGATTATGAAAAGAATTATGCCATCATCGAATTGATTGGTGAATGGAACGATGCGGTGGAAAATGATATAAAATTTTTGAAACGTAACGTCATAGAGGCGATGCTTGATGCTGGGATTTCAAAGTATATTTTGTTGATGGATAATGTCTTAAATTTTCATGGTGACGGCGACGATTATTATGAGGAGTGGGCAGAGGAATGTCAAGACGCTTTTAACGGCGGTTGGATAGTGATGTTGAATACATTTGACCATGTTTCAGATGAATTGCACAGTACAAGACTCGATAATTATGTGCATTTTGGGCAGGATTACAATGATTTTAATTGGCGGCAATACCCTCCAAAAACTGTTTTTAAAATGGTGGAACAATTGATGACGGGTGGGCAAAGACGTTTAAGTTACTGATTTTATCAAAAATAACGTAAAATCAAAAATAAGTGCAGTAAAATATTGTTGTTTGATGAAATTTTGAAATGATAGTTGTTATATTTGCCTGTTTTTAAAATATTATTCTTCATTTTAAAAAAAATCAATCATGAAAAAAATAACTTTACTCCTAACAATTTTGGTTTTAGCAGTCATTGGTTGCTCAAAAACAGATAGCGGCTCTGCTGTCACTCCATCCATAACAACAAATAATCCGACTGTTGACTATGCGACTATGATTGTCGGTTCATGGCAATTGGTTGAAATAGGAACGCCGATGAATGGTAATCCAATTGGCTGTGGTGAAGGGAGCAACAGTAATAATTTTGCTTGGGCAAAAACAAACGCAGTTGAGAAGCTGACATTTAAATCTGATGGTGTATTTCAACAAGAAACGAGCAATGATGCCGCTTGTAAAGGTAGTTATTTGTTGGGCAGTGGCTATATCTCAATATTAACAGATTGTGCGCAAGTTGCTCCACGTCAGCCGATTGCGGCGATGGGTAAAACGACGCTTGTTTTAGAAAAAACAGATGGTGATCATACTTTACAGTATAAATATGAGCGTTTGTAATAGAGTAATTTTCAAATGTTTATGTTTTTAACGACGGCGAGGTTCAAAACCTCGCCGTCGTTATTTATGCTAAAAAGCGCATAAAGTGGCATTTTTAGTCTTGACAAAAGAAAAAAAAGTACATTTGATTTTTTAATTAAAACAATAACAAAATGAAGTCATTTAAATCAATCTTTATTCTCATCCTCGTTGTAGCTGCTTTCATTTCATGTAATAATACAGCAACAAAACAAGACACATCCAGTCAAAATGTGGTAGTTTCTGCGGATTCTGCAAAAAAAATGGCAGAAACCAATATGGCTAAAGATTCCGCAAAAGAAGAAACTCTAAGCCTCACTGCGATGTTCGTGGACTTTACGTTAGGCGATGCAGAACACTATGCGTTTAAAGATAAAGCAGGCAAATCTTGGGATTTTGGCGGCTGCGACGATGAAAATATCAAATTTGCTGTGGAGTTGCCAGAAGCTCAAGCCAACGAAGACAATCGCGGCTTTGGGTCTAATAAAGCCTTACAAAAAAAATGGTTCGACCTTAAATATGTGATACGCAATCAACCTCAATATCAAGACGGCCCGATGGCGAAAGTGCCTGTTATTGTTTCAGCGACGATACAGAAATAGAGTATTATTTAGCATAAAATAGGGTTTTTACTGAGGGGGGCTATCTCAATACAATAATTGTTTTGTGATAGCCCTTTTTGTCTGAATATAGGAAATTCGATTTTATTACATCATATTTGCAAAGACAAATAACAAACTTTTATCTTGATAGCGCGTTGTAATTTGAAAACAGGATAACATCTAAAAATGAACAAAGAAAACATAATTACAGGTGTGAAAAAAAATGCTATCACCACCTATCTGAAGGATGCTTTTTGTGAAATGGGTCAAATGATGCAGTTTTGTATCCGTTTTTTCAAGGAAGCCACGTCTCCTCCATTTGAAATAAAAGAAATAATAGTGCAATGCTACAATGTCGGCTATAAGTCCGTGCCTTTGGTGATGATTACAGGCTTTATCATGGGTTTGGTATTGACAATACAATCTCGTCCGACCATGGCAAAGTTTGGTGCAGAAAGTTGGTTGCCAGGTATGGTCGCGCTGTCATTAATAAGAGAAATAGCGCCGGTTATTACAGCTTTGATTTGCGCTGGAAAAGTTGCCTCTGGTATTGGTGCAGAGTTGGGTTCCATGAAAGTGAGTGAACAAATAGATGCGATGGAAGTGTCTTCTCTCAATCCATTCAAATATTTGGTTGTAACGCGTGTGACGGCGACAACCCTCATGTTGCCTTTATTGGTTGTGATTGCTGCGTGTATTGGTATTTTTGGTTCTTATGTGGGCTTCAATATCCACAGTCATTCATCATTGTATCGGTTTTTTACCAAAGCATTTGAATCTATTGGCTTTTTTGATTTGATACCAGCTATAATCAAAACATTTTTCTTTGGTTTTGCCATTGGCATAATCGGTTGTTATAAAGGTTATACAGCCTCACAAGGGACAGAAAGTGTAGGTAAAGCCGCTAATTCCGCTGTAGTCGTCGCCTCTTTGAGTATATTTATCATAGATATGTTTGCGGTACAAATTACTGACATTTTGGGTTAGTAGTTTAGATAAACAACTAACAAACAACACTTAACAAATAATGAATAATGAAACAACCAGATAATGTGGTTATTGATATAAAAGGTTTGTGCAAGTCGTTCGGATCCAATCAGGTACTGAGGGGTATTGATTTGACAATCAAACGCAGCGAGAATGTTGTGGTATTGGGTAAGTCAGGTTCAGGCAAATCGGTGCTCATTAAGTGTATCGTTGGTTTAGTGGAAGTCGATGAAGGACGTATTACAGTTTTAGATAAAAACATCACTGAATTGGACAATAAAGAACTGAATGAGATTAGGTTGAAAATGGGTTTTTTATTTCAAAATGCTGCGCTTTATGATTCCATGACCGTGCGCGAGAACTTGGAATTTCCTTTACAGCGGACTTTCAAAGAATTATCCGAACAAGAACGAGAAGAACGCATCATTACCGCTTTGCAGGAAGTGGGTTTAGAAGATGCAATTGATAAAATGCCCTCCGAATTGTCGGGAGGTATGCGTAAAAGGGTTGGATTGGCACGGTCGCTGATTTTAGTACCAGATATAATGTTATACGACGAGCCGACTACGGGACTTGATACGGTTACGTCCCAAGAAATAAGTGAGTTGATACTGGCTATGCAAAAGAAAAATAAAACAACATCAATTATCATCACGCACGATTTGGCTTGTGCCAAATTAACGAGCGATAAAGTTGTGGTATTTAAAGACGGTGTGATTACAGCTGAAGGCACTTATGAAGAACTTGAAAAAAGTGAGGACAAATGGGTAAAATCTTTTTTTTAATAAAATTATATTCCAAACATAAATATGAAAAACAATTCAAATTATGTACTCAAATTAGGCATGTTTGTATCAATCGGTGTCCTGCTACTTATGATAGCCGTTTATATTATTGGGGCTCAAAAAAACCTTTTTAGTTCGACATATCGGATTAAAACCGTTTTTAAAAATGTGAGTGGTTTGAAAGTCGGCAGTAATGTGCGGTTTTCAGGTATCAATATCGGAACGGTAGATTTTATTCAAATTGAAACAGATACGTCTGTAAGAGTAGAGGTCATTCTTCAAAAAGAAGTTCAAAAATTTATCAGAAAAGATTCAAGAGCCAGTATTGGTTCAGAAGGTTTGATGGGCGATAAGATATTGGTAATAACGCCTGGGACCAGTGGTGAACAACAAGCCGAAGAAAATGATTATCTCTTTTCCGAGACACCCGTAGAAATGGACGATATATTAGCGAGTGTCAAAATCTCTGCTGAAAACTTGGAAATCATAACAGACCAGCTTGCAGAAATTACATACAATATCAACAATGGTAATGGTCTGATTTCCAAACTGATAACGGATGACAAATTTTCTAAAACACTCAACAATACAATGAGTAATTTAGAAAAAGGTACGAAAGGATTGGGTGAGAATATGGAAGCCGCGAAAAGTAGTATTTTACTGAGGGGGTATTTCAATAAGAAGAAAAATAAGAAAGCACAAGAACTAAAAGAAAGAGAAGAAGCTGCTAAAAAAGATAAAGAAGCCGATGCGAAAAAAACAACTGTGAAGAAACAATGATGGGTGTATTATGTGTTTTGGGTGTTTCTTTGATATATTTTGTTACTCTTTTCCTATTTTTACGCCTCAATGAGAAAGTAAAGGAAAATAACTCAAAGAATAACCTAATCCAAATATGACTAAACAAGAAATCGAAGCGGCTCAAAACGAAGACGCTATGAAACTCGCTGTCTCAAATATCAACCGTCATTTGGCGAAAATTTATGAAGGGGGCGGCAAAAAACGGTTAGAAAGACAACGTTCTGAAGGCAAAATGACGGCGCGGGAACGTATCGAGTTTTTGCTCGATGAAGGTCAACCTCAAATTGAAATCGGAGCTTTTGCGGGTTTTGAGATGTACGAGGAATACGGTGGTTGTCCTGCCGCGGGTGTCATCGTCGTCATCGGTTATGTAAAAGGCAGACAAGTGATTGTTGTTGCTAATGATGCGACCGTCAAAGCGGGGGCATGGTTTCCGATTACGGGCAAAAAGAACTTGCGTGCGCAAGAGATTGCTATGGAAAATCGGTTGCCAATTATCTATTTAGTGGATTCTGCGGGCGTTTTTCTGCCTTTGCAAGACGAAATTTTTCCCGATAAAGAACATTTTGGACGCATTTTTAGGAACAATGCGAAAATGAGTGCGATGGGAATTCCGCAAATTGCGGCTATCATGGGCAGTTGTGTCGCTGGTGGTGCTTATTTGCCGATTATGTCCGACGAGGCTTTGATAGTGGAAGGACAAGGCTCTGTTTTTTTGGCAGGTCCTTATCTTGTTAAGGCAGCGATTGGCGAAAATGCCGATCAAGAAGTGTTGGGCGGTGCAAAAACACATTCAGAAATCAGCGGCGTAACCGATTATAAAGTGCCAAATGACACCGTTTGCCTTGAAACCATTCAAAAATTGGTAGATAAATTTGGACGTTT
>JAYSQG010000227.1:0-16480 GCA_043721685.1 Saprospiraceae bacterium
TTGATAATGGCAAATGGGGGACAGGACACAATGCGTTTTTCGGTTACGCCGATGGCACAAATCGCAACACACTCAAAGGACAAGTCAAACCTTACGAAGCTGCCGATGTCGCTGATGAAGGTTATCCCGATGGTTTGACCGTTCAATTAGCCGTTAAAAAACTAAAAGAACTCAAGCAGCAAGACAAGCCGTTTTTCTTAGCCGTTGGTTTTTTCAAACCGCATTTGCCGTTCAATGCGCCAAAAAAATATTGGGATTTGTATGATGAAAACAAGATTGAAGTATCGCTAAACCCGAATTTACCTCAAAACGTCCATAAAGCCAGTTTACAAGCCAGTGGTGAGTTCAATTCCTATCTTTTGGGCGAAGAAAAATCGAATTTAGACAAGCCTGTTTCCGATGCTTATGCCCGCAAATTACGTCATGGCTATTTTGCGGCGGTGAGTTATGTAGATGCTCAAATTGGGAAAGTTTTGCAAGCCTTAGAGGCAGAAGGTTTGGCAGAAAATACCATCATTGTCCTGTGGGGCGACCACGGTTGGCATTTGGGCGATTTGCGGGTTTGGGGCAAGCATACGTGTTTTGATGTGTCGCTCCGAAGTCCGTTGATTATCAAAAATCCCAAAATGGGAAAAGGTATGACATACAAAGGAATCGTCAGTTCTGTTGATATCTATCCGACTTTAATGGACTTTTGTGGCGTTCAAATACCTCAAAAAATAGATGGGAGAAGTCTGAAACCGCTTTTAATGAAAGCATCAAAAAACGAGAAAAACGTAGCGTATAGTTATTTCAATAAAGGTATAACGATGCGCAATGACCGATACCGTTTGACTCAATATTTCAGAAATGAACAACCGACTATTGAATTGTATGACTTAAAAAAAGACCCTTTCGAGACGACAAATGTGGCTCAATCAAAATCCAATATCGTTAAGAAGTTAATGCCTTTTTTGGAGAAAGGGAATACGGGGTTGTATGAAAAGTAGGAGAGGAGTACCCCTCAGTATTCTGACAAATAAAAAGGAGGATTTTGTTATTTTTGAGCCTATTTTAAAATCAAACGACAATGAAAGACAACGAATTGAACTCATTTGAGGAAAACGACATTAGAAAAGTATGGCATGAAGAACAATGGTATTTTTCCCTTGTAGATGTCATTGGGGTTTTGACGGACAGCCCCGAACCACGTAAATATTGGGGAAAAGTCAAAAAGAAACTTAAAGAAGAAAGTGAGTTGTCTCCGATTTGGCGACAACTGAAATTAGAGGCATCAGACGGCAAACGTTATGCGACGGATTGCGCCAATACTGAGGGGGTACTTCGGATTGCCATGTCCGTTCCGTCGCCCAAAGCAGAGCCTTTAAAATTGTGGTTGGCTGCACAAGGTAAACGAGCGATTGATGAAACCGAAGACCCAGAGCTGTCTTTTGACCGCATGACAGAGATTTATAGAGCCAAAGGGCATACCGATAAATGGATAAAAGAACGCATTCAATCTATCACAACTCGCAAGCAATTGACAGATGAATGGAAACAAAGAGGCGTAAAAGAAGGACAAGAATACAGTATTTTAACCGCAACCATTGCAAAGGGTACATTCGGATTGTCACCGTCAGAGCATAGTAAATTGAAGGGTTTGGATAAAGAAAACCTTAGAGACCACATGACACCTATTGAATTAATTTTAACATCATTGAGCGAAGAAGTAACCCGCATGATTACCATAAAAGACGATGCAAAGGGGTTCAATGAAAATTTAGATGCCGCTGCGAAAGGCGGTCAAGTTGGTCGAACAGCGTTAAAAAATGTTGAAAAATCAACAGGTGAAAAGGTGGTATCGGCTACGAATTTTTTAAATTCCGTTAGTGGTGAAAAGCCCGAGGAATTGCCTTCCGACAAAAGTGACTTGTCAAAAGCCTGAAAATACTGAGGGGTATCTAATGCTTGTATCGTATTCAACAACGTACAAGCATTTTTTTTATTAAAAAAATTAAATAAGATTAGAAACTTTTATAAAAATATTAAAAAGTTATTTAGTTTTGTTGCTCATTCATTGGTGGTTACCCCCCCTCAGTACTATTTGAAATTTTAACAATCTAAATCAATCCAAACAGCGTTTTTATGAAAAGAACACACATTATTCTGATCAGTCTTTCCTTTTTAATCTCTTTTTCCGCATTTTCGCAAATCAACATCATCCCTAAACCTAATGAATTAACGCTTTCGTCCACAGGCGAACAGTTTACCATAACGCCTAAAACGAAGATTGTCATCAAAGACAAATCATTGGAAAGTACTGCCGTATTTTTGAACAGTTATTTAAGAGAAGTATATGGTTTTGAATTGACGACAACACCCGGTGGTAACGGCACGAATCTGATTGTTTTGCAATTGGATAAAAATGCACCTAAAACCACAGGTGCTTACACATTGATAAGTGATAACAAATTTATTGCTATCAAAGGCAGTGATGCCGCGGGTACTTTTTATGGTATGCAAAGTCTCTTGCAGCTTTTGCCAACGAGCAAATCAAAATCCTTAGCGGTCGCTGCTTTGACGATTAAAGATGCACCGCGCTTCGGTTATCGAGGTATGATGCTTGATGTGAGTCGGCATTTTTTCTCTGTGGATTTTGTTAAAAAGTTTATTGATTACCTCGCTTTGCACAAAATGAATGTCTTTCACTGGCATTTGACCGACGACCAAGGCTGGCGTGTTGAGATAAAAAAACACCCTAAACTGATGTCTATCAGTGCTTTCCGTGATAGTACCATCATTGGACATCATCCTGGCACAGGTAAAGACGATGTCAAACATGGCGGTTATTATACCCAAAAACAAATCAAAGAGGTGGTGAAATATGCCGCTGACCGCTTCGTGGAAGTCATTCCAGAAATTGAAATGCCAGGACATTCAGAAGCAACCTTGGCAGCCTTTCCAGAATTGGGTTGTACGGGCGGACCGTATATTGTTGCGCAAAATTTTGGTGTACACAAAGAAGTTTTATGCGGTGGAAACGATAAAGTTTTTGCATTTTTACAAGACGTTATTGACGAAATTACGCCTTTATTTCCTTCAAAATATATACATGTAGGCGGTGATGAATGTCCAAAAGACCGTTGGAAGGAATGTCCTAAATGCCAAAAACGCATCAAAGACAACAACCTCAAAGATGAGCATGAATTGCAAAGTTATTTCATTCAACGCATGGAAAAATATATCAACAGCAAAGGCAAAAAGTTGATTGGTTGGGATGAAATTTTAGAAGGTGGCTTGTCAAAAACCGCTATTGTTATGAGTTGGCGCGGCGAAAAAGGCGGTATTGAAGCTGCTAAACAAAAAAATACGGTTATTATGACACCTAATAGTTATGTGTATTTCGATTATGCTCAATCAAAACCAGAAGATTCCTTGGTGATTGGCGGTTTTTTGCCGCTTGACAAAGTGTATGCTTATGAGCCAGTGCCAATAGATTTAGCTGCTGATGAAGTCCAATACGTTTTAGGTGGACAAGCAAATTTGTGGACGGAATATGTGGCGTATCCTTCAAAAGTTGAATATATGCTTTTCCCACGTATGACGGCTTTAAGTGAGGTGTTATGGAGTCAAAAAGAAAACCGCAACTACGATGATTTTCAAAAACGCTTATTAACGCAGTTTGAACGCTATGATTTGTGGAATGTGGATTATCATAAGACGTGGTTGAAGGATTATAAAAAATAATGACAATATGAAAACGAAGCTAATCATTTCCATAATCGCCCTAATCGCTGTCTTTGGCGGTTGGTATGCCTACAATACTGAGGGGGGGAATGCCGTTCCCGACAAGGTGAGTTACAATTTTCACGTCCGTCCCATCTTATCCGACAAATGTTTTGCTTGTCATGGACCCGATAAAAATAAACGGAAGGCGGATTTTCGATTGGATATTGAGGAATTCGCTTTCAAGCCGTTGAAAGAAACCAAGGGGGCTTTTGCCATCGTGCGTGGCAAGCCCGAAGAGTCGGAATTGTACAAACGCATCACGTCCAAAGATCCCGATTATCAGATGCCTTCGCCCGATTCGCATTTGGGTTTATTGAGCGAAACAGAGATAAAAATCCTTGAAAAATGGATAAAACAAGGTGCAAAATACGAAAAACACTGGGCATTTGTGAAACCTGAAAAAGCACCTTTGCCAAAAGTAAAAGATAAAAATTGGGTCAAAAATGAGATAGATTATTTCACACAAGCCAAAATGACGGAGCATGGTTTGTCGCCAAATGAAGAAGCGGACAAAGCCTTTTTGCTCAAAAGAGCTGCCTTAGACATCACAGGTTTGTTGCCGCCGCTGACATTAATAGATGAATTTCAAGCAGATAACAGTCCAGATGCTTACGAAAAGGCACTTGACAAATTATTAGCGACCCCTCAGTATGGCGAGAAAATGGCGGTGCATTGGCTCGATTTGGCACGTTATGCAGACAGTTATGGCTATCAAGACGACAATATCCGCACACAATGGGCTTGGCGGGATTGGGTCATTCATGCCTTCAATGAAAATACGCCTTATGATAAATTTATTACATGGCAATTGGCGGGTGATATGTTGCCCGATTCTAATAAAGAACACATTTTAGCGACCGCTTTTTTACGCAATCACAAATACACCGAAGAGGGCGGCATCATACCCGAAGAATACCGAATTGAATATACTTTGGATAAAACAAAGACATTTTCAAAGGGTATTTTAGGTTTAACGGCTGAATGTGCGCAATGTCATGACCATAAATATGACCCGATTTCACAGAAAGAATATTATCAATTATTTGCCTTTTTCAACAACAGCAAAGAGTCGGGTTTTGAAGGTGATGTGAGCCAATCCAAACCTGCGAAAAAGCCGATGTTGACCTTAACCGATAAGGAAATTAAGGCCATTATGACTTTTATTAATAAAAGCGATACAGGTAGTTTGACGGTCTCCGTCATGGGTGAATTGAACGGCAAACGAGACACGCCACGCATGACATATATTCTCAAACGTGGGGCTTATGACCAACATGGCGACTCCGTAAAAGCTTCGGCTTTGTCGGCTGTTATGCCTTTTGACACCACAAAATTGCCCCGCAATCGCTTAGGATTAGCCGCTTGGACGGTTGACAAAAACAATCCTTTGACGGCTCGTGTCTTTGTCAATCAGATGTGGCAAGAGTTTTTTGGCACAGGCTTGGTCAAATCAACAGGCGATTTTGGTATGCAAGGCAATTTGCCCACACACCCCGAATTGTTGGATTGGCTCGCCGTTGATTTTATGGAGCATAATTGGGATATAAAACGCCTTGTGAAACAAATTTTAACCTCTGCTACCTATCGTCAATCAGGGAAAGTGACCGATAAACATTTAGCCGTTGACCCCGAAAACGTCTATTTGTCAAGGTATTCACGGATGCGTGTGAAAGCAGAATTTGTCAGAGACATCGTTTTGGGCAGTAGTGGTTTATTGGTCAAAGACATCGGCGGACCGAGCGTAAAACCTTATCAACCAAAGGGTTTGTGGGAACGGGCATCATCGGGCAGGGGTGTTTTAGCCAAATATGAAGTCGGAGAAGGCAATGATTTGTACCGTCGGGGCATGTACACGTTCATCAAATTGACCGTTCCACCGCCTTCGATGATTATTTTTGATGCCAGTAATAGAGACCAATGCGAGGTCAAACGCTCCCGCACAAGCACGCCTTTGCAAGCCCTCATCATGTTGAACGACCCCTCAGTATTAGAGGCTTCTCGCACCTTTGCACAGCAACTTTTGACGGAACAAACAGGCATCGAAGACAAAATAAACAAAGCTTTTCGCACCATTATTTGTCGAAAAGCATCGAAAAAAGAGCAAAGTATCTTGACAGAATACTACAATGAGCAATTAGCCTTGTTTAAAAATAAAAAATTAGATGCAGAAAAAACGCTGAAAATAGGTGCATCACCTTTGAATAAACAAGTAGATGCAGACATGTCCGCTGCCTTGATGAAGGTGGTGAGTACGATTTATAATATGGATGAAGCGATTACTAAAACATAATCTTACCACATAGGTAGATAGAAAACATAGTTTTTTTCTTTTGTCATCCTGTATGGAACTAAAACTATGTTTTCTTATCTACCTATGTGGTAAAAATAATCACACATGGAAAAGGAAATATTTGAACACGGTCTCAACGTCAATCGCCGCAAATTTCTATCAAGTCTCGGCATTGGCATCGGCAGCGCAGCACTCGGTTCTTTGCTGATACCCGATTTATTTGGCAGCAAAGAAGATGCAATTATGGCAGGGTTGCCGCATTTTGCACCGAAGGCAAAACGGGTGATTTATCTGTTCCAAAACGGTGCGCCTTCGCAACTGGATTTGTTTGATTACAAGCCCAAATTGAACGAAATGCACGGACAAGAAATGCCCGAATCCATCAGAAATGGGCAGCGATTGACGGGTATGACGGCTAATCAAGCAAAATTTCCTTTGGCGGGTTCGGTTTTTAAATTCAATCAACATGGCGAACATGGCACGTGGTTGAGCGAGCTACTGCCTTATACTGCCAAGGTTGTCAATGATTTATGTGTTATAAAAACGATTCATACAGAAGCGATTAACCACGACCCTGCTTTGACGTTTTTCCAAACAGGCGCACAAGTCGGCAATCGTCCGAGTTTTGGCTCATGGTTGAGTTATGGCTTGGGCAGTGAAAACAAAAATTTACCTGCCTTTTGCGTCTTGTTGTCCAAAGGAAAAGGCAATGGGCAAGGCGTTTATTCCAAACTGTGGACAAATGGTTTTTTAGATTCCACTCATCAAGGCGTGCAATTCAGCAGTGGCGACAACCCTGTTTTGTACCTCAACAATCCCGATGCGATTGACAAAGCAGACCGCCGCAAAATGCTCGATAGGGTAGCGAGCCTCAACCAAGAAAGCTACAACACATTTGGCGACCCTGAAATAAATGCCAAAATTCAGCAATACGAAATGGCATTTCGGATGCAAACGGCTGTCCCAGAAGTCACCGATATACGCAATGAACCTAAGGATATTATAAAAATGTATGGGCCCGATTGCCTTGTGCCGGGTACTTATGCAGCGAATTGTTTGTTGGCGCGCAAACTTTCTGAAAATGGGGTGCGTTTTGTGCAACTCTATCATCAAGGTTGGGACGGACACGGCAACCTCCCAGGCGAAATCAGAGGGCAATGTATGGACACCGACCAAGCCTCTGCCGCCTTGATTACCGACCTCAAACAGCGCGGCTTATTGGACGAAACCCTCGTGATTTGGGGCGGCGAATTTGGGCGCACCAACTACTGCCAAGGACCTTTGACCAAGGAAAGTTATGGCAGAGACCACCACCCACGGTGTTTCACCATCTGGATGGCTGGCGGCGGCGTAAAGCCTGGCGTTTATGGTGAAACGGACGAATTTGGCTATAATATCACCGAAAACCCTGTGCATGTCAATGATTTCCATGCCACTGCCTTGCATTTGATGGGGCTTGACCATGAAAAATTGACGTATAAACACTTAGGTAGAAGGTATCGGTTGACGGATGTGGCGGGGAAGGTGGTGAAGGGGATTGTGGCATGAAAAATAATAAATTGACACACATTAAAATCAAGGAAAGGTTTTATAAAAATCGCCACGCGGACCGACTTCACGAAGCTGGATATCATTGTCGGATGTGAGGAAAAAGCCGAGCCGATAGTCGCCAAAACGAATACGAAAAAAGCCTTTATTTTTGCCACCTTTCAAGTCTTTTACATTTGGAATGTCATTAATATTGTGAGCAGCTTCAATTTGGGTTAAAACATTGACTAAGGCAGCGCGGGCGGGTGCATCTAAGCGGCGCGCCGTTTTGCGGAAGATGGCGGTTTCGATATAGTTCATTGTTTTGGTTTGTCATTCATTAGGAATAGCCCAGCTTTTCATTTCGTTTCTGAAAGCGGTTTGTTCTGTCTTGTCTAATATTTCGACATTATCATTGTCATCGTCGTAGAGCATGGATTCAAGGAGCGAAGCATCTAAACGTTCTTCGTCTGTCATGGTTGCCCATTTGCCCGTTTCGACATATTTTAGACGTAAGCGTTCCCGAATATCGGCAGTTCTGGTGTCATCGTCGTCAACTATTTTAGGTTCAAAAGCAAACGGCACTTTTTCACGCCGCAGTATTTGGAGAACGCGGTCAATCGTTGACGGCTCGTTAGAAGAAATAGTGATGGTCATTGTACAGTACATTTTTACAGATTCAAAGATTGAAACAAAGGTAAAAACCTTTATGGATTATTTCAAGGCGTTTTTTAGACGTTCAAAGGTTCAGAATGTCAAAAAAACTATGTATTCTATGTGTTAAATAAAAATAATGAAATGCAAAGAAAAGACTTCATCAAAACCACCTCTTTCGGCTTGCTCGGCGCAATGCTGACCCCTCAGTATCTCGCCAAAAACGAGGTTATTTTAGGGCATAATAACAAACGTTATAAAATCAATACCCGGTGGAGTCAAGCGGATGTGGCACGTTATCCTGTCAATAATTGCCATGAAATGGTGCAGGACAAAAAAGGTAGAATTCTACTTTTGACCGATGAAACCCGCAATAATGTCTTGATTTATGATAAAAATGGTAAAATATTGGACAGTTGGGGCAGTGAATACCCTGGCGCACATGGCTTGACATTGTTCAATGAAAATGGCGACGATGTGTTGTTTATCTGTGATAATAAGCGTCATCAAGTCATAAAAACGACGATTGATGGGCGAGTTTTAATGACTTTGGATTATCCAAAAGAAACAGGTATGTATCAAAAAGCAGAAGAATATGTACCGACGGAAACGGCGATTGCGCCCAATGGCGATATTTATGTGGCAGATGGTTATGGAAAAGATTACGTCATTCAGTACAACCACAAAGGCGAATACATCCGTCATTTTGGCGGCAAAGGCGATACGGCAGCGCATTTGAACAATGCCCACGGTGTTTGTATTGACACACGAGACAAGGCGAATCCTTGTTTAATCGTCACGTCTCGGCAACAAAATGCCTTTAAACGCTACGATTTTGAGGGCAAATATTTGGAAACGATTGACTTAAAAGGGGCGTGGGTGTGTCGTCCTGTTATAAAAGGTGATTATTTGTATGCCGCTGTTTTACAATCAAATAGCCGTTTGTGGGCGCAATCGGGCTTTGTGACGATATTGGATAAAAACAATAAAGTGGTGTCAAATTTGGCTGGCAGTACCCCTCAGTATAACGGCAAAAATCCTGATGAAATGTACCAAACTATCAAGGCATTTCAATATCCACATGATGTCTGCATTGACGATGAAGAAAATTTGTACGTGGCGCAGTGGAATTCAGGAAAAACATATCCGATAAAATTAGAACCCATTGTTTGAGTGAAAAGTTTTAAGTGAAAAATACAGTGACAAGAGCCATTATTTGGACACATAAAATACGAACTAAAATTGCTTATTTCTATGAAAAACACAAGGCGTATAATGAGACAATTCGGGAAATCTGCACAATACGCAGCTCATTTTTCTATTTGTTTAATCGTCCTTATGTTAAATGCTGATACGCTATCCGCACAAGAAACCTTTTCATTAGCTCCACCCTTGATGACATACCCCTCAGTATTTTTCACAAAAGAAGCTAAAATTGAGCTGTTTTTTGCAGAACCTAATACGCAAATTCATTACACAACGAACAACCAAAACCCGACTGAAAACGACGCGATTTATAGGTCTCCCCTCAATATAACAAAGAATTTTACAACCGTAAAAGCAAAGGTTTTTAGTAAAATATACCAGCCATCAGATGTCGTTCAAGCGACTTTTATCAAAGATGGTTTGGCGATAAAATCCATTGAATGTACGCCGCCAAATCCTAAATATACGAGTTCCGGAACAGCGGCTTTGATAGATAATAAAGGTGGTATTGCGGTACTTTCAAGCAAAACATGGTTGGGTTTTCAGACAGATACGGTGGATATTGTTTTGGATTTAAACAAAAAACAAAGGGTCAAAAAGGTGTTGTTGAATCTCTTGCAAGACTACGGCAGTTGGATTTTTTTACCTGAACGGATAGAAGCGTTTTCGTTTAATGATAAAACACAATCGTATCAACTTATTGGCAATCAAGTATTTAATCAAGATAAAAATGTAAAAGGCAGTTTTTGCACCCCCTCAGTAATTGAGGTAAAAAAAGGCATAAAAACGGACAAAATTAAAGTGCAACTCTATTTGGTGAAGCGGATTCCCGATTGGCACGCAGGGAAAGGCGGAAAGAGTTGGATATTTATTGACGAGATAAAAGTGTATTGAAAAATGAATAAAACGAAAAATATAACCTACAACATCACCTTTGCTTTCAACTGCCTACTCGTTTTTCTTGTCCTTTTTGGCAAAACGTTGGCGATACCCACTTGGCTGCAAGTCGCGGGCAGAATGCACCCTTTGTTGCTGCATTTTCCGATTGTTTTATTGGTCATTGCTATCGTTTGGGAGCAGTTTTCTTATAAAAATAAGGACAAAACGAATAACGAATACCCAATAACCAATAACGAAATAGGTGAATGGATTTTACTTTCCGCAGCTTTTACAGCGGCGGCAGCGGCTTTGATGGGCTTATTTTTATCACAAGAAGAAGGCTACAATGCCGATGCGATTGCTTGGCATAAGTGGACGGGCGTGGCTGTGTCGGTGGTTTCGGTTTTGTGGTATGCGTTTAGAAATACACTGCGTTCTACAAGGCGTTTGTCGTTGGCGGCGAGTGCGGTTAGTCTGTTAGCGATTACGATGGCGGGGCATCAAGGCGCAAATATCACGCATGGCGAAGGCTTTTTGACAGCGCCAATGAATCCTAAAAAAAGTGAAAATGCGGTATCGCTTGAAGACGCTGTGGTGTTCACCGATTTGGTGAAACCCATTTTAGAAAAAAAATGTATAAGTTGCCACAACAGCAAAAAAGCGAAAGGCAATTTGGTCATGGAAACGCCTGAATTGCTTGAAAAAGGGGGCAAAAATGGCAAATTATGGGATGTAACAGCACTCGATTTGGGCTTGATGATGCAGCGTATTCACCTGCCTTTGGACGACAAAAAACACATGTCGCCTATCGGAAAACCGCAGTTGACCGATGAAGAAAAAACGATTTTGTACCATTGGATAAAAGGTGGTTCAAATTTCACTAAAAAAGTGAGTGAATTAGCCGAAACGGACACTTTGCGCATATTGGCAACGACCCTTTTGAAACCGTCCGAAACCGAAAATTATACCTTCAAAGCGGCTGATGAATCAACGATTAAAAAGCTCAATAACAACTACCGCATTGTCTATCCGTTGGCACTTAATTCACCTGCCGTTGGGGTTGAGTTTTTCGGGGCATCGTTTTTTGAAAGTGCACAACTGTCTGAATTACAAACCCTTAAAGAGCAATTAGTTCATTTGAGTTTGAATAAAATGCCTGTCAAAGATGAGGATTTGAAGACAATTGGCAGCTTTACAAATCTTAGAAAACTTAATTTGTCATTTACAAACATAACAGGTGCAACTTTGGGCGAATTGAAAAACTTAAAGGAATTGCGTCAACTGTCTTTGTCGGGAACGGGTGTGAAAACAGCACATTTAGACGTGCTGAAAAACCTGCCAAATCTATCAACTTTGCATATTTGGAACACGTCTATCACCGAAAATGAACTGGCGGCTTTGAAAAAAACATTGCCACAAACCTATATCGAAAGCGGCTATAATGGTGATACGGTCGTCGCCAAATTGAGCGCACCGATTTTGACAGATGATGACATTCATGTATTTCAAAACGACACTAAAATTGAACTCAAACACTATGTCAAAGGAGCGGTCATTCGCTATACTTTGGACGGTACTGCGCCCGACAGCGTGACATCGCCAATTTATGAAAACAACATTTTGATTGATAAAACGACGGTTTTGAAGGCAAAAGCCTATTTACCGACTTGGATTAGCAGTGATATGCTCACGCAACAGTTTTTTAAAGCGGGTTTTATCCCTGATTCTGTGCGCTTGGTGCAAGCCCCTAATCCGCAATATTCAGGCAAAGGCAATGCGCTTTTTGATGGTAAAATGGGTGGTTTGGATTTTAAAGGTGGCAAATGGCTCGGTTTCAAAGAGACGTTTTTTGAAGGATTTCTTTATTTTAATACGCCGATTACGGTCTCAAAAGTCACTTTCAGCAGCTTGATAAGCATTAGCAGTTATATTATGCCTGCACAACAATTGGAGGTTTGGGGCGGCAGTGATGGGGCTCATTTGACGCTGCTAAAAACGTTGAATCCGACACAACCAACTAAGATTGAAGCGCCTTATATGAAAGGTTTTGAATGTTCTTTTAGTCCAAAACAAGTACAAGTTTTAAAAATTGTGGGCAAATCCATTCAAAAACTACCACCGTGGCATCCTGGCAAAGGTGATAAAGCATGGTTTTTTGTGGATGAATTGTTTTTGAATTAAAATATTAATTGAATTGCGCACAACTTTCGGAAAGTTATTGCCTAAAAATATAATTTAATGAAACCAATAATACCGCTATTAATAGCCTTGTTTCTATATTCGGTTACAGTTTTTGCAGATACAAAAGACCTGCAATGCGAGCATTTGACCAATCCAATAGGCATTGATGCGACTAATCCTCGATTGACGTGGCGATTTGATGACCCCTCAGTAAATGCGCAACAGACAGCATATCAAATCATTGTTGGAACAGATTCTTTGCAGGTTTTGAAAGGCATTGGGAATGTTTGGCAAACAGAAAAAACACTTTCTAATGACCAATTAGTGGTTTATAAAGGCAAAGCCTTAAAACCATTTACAAAATACTTTTGGATGGTCTTAACCTGGGATAAAAACGGTAAAATAAGCACAAAAGCACCCATTTCGACTTTTGAAACGGGTATGATGCAATCCAAAAATTGGCAAGGCGCATGGATCAGTGACTCCCGAGATATTCAAAATAAAGTCGCTCCGTATTTCAGAAAAACCTTTTCAGTCTCTAAAAAAGTGGTTTCGGCAAGGGCGTATATCGCTGTCGCAGGTCTTTATGAGTTGTCTATCAACGGTCAAAAAATAAGCAATCACCGCCTTGACCCGATGTACACGCGCTTTGACAGACGGACTTTGTATGTGACGCACGACATTACACAACAGCTTCAAGCGGGTCAAAATGCAGTTGGTGCTTTGTTGGGCAATGGCTGGTACAATCATCAATCAACGGCGGTTTGGTATTTTGACAAAGCACCGTGGCGCGGTCGTCCGACGTTTTGTATGGATATTCGAGTGAAATATGCCGATGGTACTGAGGGGTCCCTTTCGACGGGTAAAGATTGGAAAACCGCACCCAGTCCAGTTGTTTTCAACAGTATTTATACGGCAGAACATTATGATGCGCGTTTGGAACAAATCGGTTGGAATACGCCCGATTTCGTTGATTCTACTTGGAAAAACATCATTTTTCGCTCTGCGCCTTCTGATAATATTGTCGCTCAAACGATGCACCCTATTCGAAATGTCGAAGCCATTCCTACCAAAAGTATAAAAATATTCACTGATAAAAATGCCGTTTTTGATTTAGGTAGAAACATCGCTGGGGTTAGTAAAATCACTGTTCGAGGGGCAGCCGGAACGATTATAAAGCTCAAACATGGTGAAAGACTTTATGAAAACGGACATGTTGATTTGTCCAATATCGACGTGCATTATCGTCCGCAAGATGATTCTGATCCTTTTCAAACCGATATTTTTATTTTAAGTGGCAAAGGCGAAGAGACGTTTATGCCCAAATTCAATTACAAAGGTTTTCAATACGTGGAAGTGAGCAGCGACCAAGCTATTGACCTCAAAAAGGAGAGTTTAACGGGTTATTTTATGCACAGCGATGTGCCGCCTATTGGTCATATTCAGTCATCAAATCCTACCATCAACAAAATTTGGGCAGCGACAAACAATGCTTATTTGTCCAACCTTTTTGGCTATCCAACCGATTGTCCGCAGCGTGAAAAAAATGGTTGGACAGGCGATGCACAGATTGCCATTGAAACGGGTTTGTACAATTTTGATGGCTTTACCATTTATGAAAAATGGCTCGCCGACCACCGCGACGAGCAGCAAGCCAACGGCGTTTTGCCTTCCATCATTCCATCAAGCGGTTGGGGTTATGAGTGGGCAAATGGACCCGATTGGACGAGTACGATTGCAATCATTCCGTGGCAATTGTATCAGTTTTATGGCGACAAAAAGCCTTTAATAGATTGTTATGACAACATAAAACGGTATGTTGACCACATCACGTCTATTGCGCCCGATGGCTTGACGGATTGGGGTTTAGGCGATTGGGTGCCTGTCAAATCAAAATCGCCTGTTGAGTTGACTTCAACGGCTTATTACTACACAGATGTTCAAATCTTAGCAAAAACGGCTAAATTATTAGGCAAAACATCTGATTTTGAGCAATATTCTAAATTAGCAGACAAAATAAAAATGGCTTTTAATGCCAAATACCTCGATAAAACGAAGGGTATTTACGGCTCTGGTTTGCAAACAGAGTTGAGCGTTCCGCTGTTTTGGGGGCTTGTGCCTAATGAATTTAAAAGTACCGTTGCTGCAAATTTGGCGAAAAGAGTTGAGGCAGATGGCAATCATTTAGACGTGGGTTTGCTCGGCACAAAAGCCATTTTGAATGCACTTAGCGAAAATGGTTACGCCGATTTAGCCTACAAACTCGCCGCCCAAGAAACCTATCCGTCGTGGGGTTGGTGGATTGTGAATGGCGCAACAACGCTGTACGAAAACTGGCCTATTGATGCCAAATCCGACATTTCTATGAATCATATTATGTTTGGTGAAATTGGTGCGTGGCTCTACAAAGGCTTGGGCGGTATTAAACCTGACCCCGAAAATGTGGGTTTCAAAAACATCTTGCTTGAGCCCCATTTTGTAGAAGGGCTGAATCAATTTGAAGCGACATTCAATGCACCGACGGGTAAAATTGAATCGTCTTGGAAAAAGGAAGAAAGCAAAATTTTGTATCAAGTCACTATTCCGCCAAATGCAACGGCAACACTGCGGCTTAACTTAAAAAATGGTCAAAAAATCAAGCAAAATCAACAGTTATTGCCTGTTAGTAAAGACAATACGTATCAATTGCCTTTGGTGTCAGGCAAATATATTTTTGAAATAAAATAAACACATACGAGCCATATAGGACACATAGTTTTTTCTTTTGTCATCCTGAAGGAACTAAAAAGCTATGTGTCCTATATGGCTATGTGTTAAAAAAAAAACAAGATGAAGAAAAAAGTCTATTTACTTATGTGTTTAACCGCTTTGTTAAACATCGGTTTAGCTCAAAAAGCCACTTTAATCAAAAGGGGGAACATCATGCAAAAACCGCCTTTTGCAGAATGTCATGCCTCGACGATTGTTGAATTGTCGAACGGTAAAATGATGGCATCATGGTTTGGTGGCACGCGAGAATCTCATCCCGATGTGACGATTTGGATAACTTTTTATGAAAATGGACATTGGAGCGACCCCCTCAGTATAGCGGACGGAATTGTGAATGACACGCTGCGTTATCCGTGTTGGAATCCTGTTTTGTTCAAAACCAAAGAAGGAAAACTCTTTCTTTTTTACAAAGTGGGCAAAAATCCTCGTGAATGGTGGGGTATGATGATACACTCAACAGATGATGGCAAAACATGGTCAAAACCCGAAAAACTGCGGGGAAATATGCTGGGTGCTATCAAAAATAAGCCGATTCAGTTAGCGAATGGCGACATTTTACATCCAACGAGTACCGAAAGTGTTGATGCCAAAACATGGCATATTCATCTTGAAAAATGCGATAAAAACGGTGAAAATTGGCAAACCATACCGATTGAAAATAGCGCATTTGGCTTGATTCAACCCACTATTTTAAGATATTCTAAGACAAAATTGCAATTATTGAGCAGAAGCCGTCAAAATGCCGTCGTCCAAAATTGGTCTTTTGACAATGGCAAAACATGGCAGTTGCCGACGATAACAACGTTGGCAAACCCTAATTCTGGTATAGATGCGGTGACGCTTAAAAATGGCTTACAAGCGCTTGTTTATAACCCTTTGAAACGTGGTCAAGAATGGTCGAATGGGCGCAATAAATTGGTTGTTGCATTGTCCAAAAACGGTAAAAATTGGACAAATGTTTTCACATTGGAAGATGAAAAAACAGGTGAATTTAGCTATCCTGCCATTATTCAATCGGCTGATGGTTTGGTGCATATTACTTATACGTTGAATCGAAAAAATATCAAACATGTCATTTTGAAAATTGAGAAATAGCATCTTTATGGCATTATTAAATGTAAAGTAGGTACAAATCTACTACAGGTTATCCAGAAGATGGACATAATCATTTATTGGGTTTTTCAAAACGACTCAACACACTTTTAC
>JAYSQG010000228.1:0-7270 GCA_043721685.1 Saprospiraceae bacterium
CAAATCACCCCGACACTTCATTCAAAACCACGCATTACAATTCAATCATTCAATTAAAAGCCAACCAATATGTTCAGTGCATTAACAAAAGAATTAAATTTCTTCAAAGGGCACCCCCTCAGTATGCGCGTGCTTTTGCTGACCAATCTTATCTACGGCATGGTCACGCCCATCATTGAGTTGTTTATCGGCGCATATATCATGCGTAATTCGGAAGACATCAGCCTTGTCGTCATCTTTCAATTAGCCGTTTACACAGGTATCCCTTTAACGTTTATGATTAACGGCTTTTTGTTGAACAAACTGCCCATATCAAGACTCTACTCCTTGGGTATGATACTCAGTGGTGTCTCCATGGCTGCCATGATGACCCTTCACAGTCTGAGCACTGTCGGTGTTTTTGTCGCAGGACTCATCATGGGTTTGTCTTATGGTTTCTTTTGGGCAAATCGCGATTTTCTCGCCCTCAATACCACCAAAGATGCGAACCGCAACTATTATTATGGCATCGAAACCTTTTTCTATACCTTTACAGGCATCGGTATTCCCTTAGCCGCAGGTGCTTTTATTGCTATGACTGACCAAAACGGTTGGTTCGGGGGCAATGTCAACATGGCGTATTACATCATTACGGCTTTTGTTTTTGCACTTTCGATTTTCGCCTCAGTTCTCGTACATCGTGGACAATTCCAAAACCCGATTAAAGCGCCATTTCTATTCTTTAAGTTTGATAAATTATGGAATAAGATGCTTCGTTTGGCAGCATTGAAAGGTATCGCACAAGGTTATATCGTCACGGCACCGACGATGTTGGTGATGACGCACGTCGGCAAAGAAGGGTCTTTGGGCTTAATACAAGGCATTGCAGCGGCCTTATCCGCCATTTTGCTCTATGTCCTTGGCAGAGTAACTTCTCCCAAACATCGTGTTTTGATATATGGCATTGGTTGCACGCTCTTTGTATTGGGTGCTTTGTTCAATGCCGTGATGTACTCCGCCTTTGGCGTCATTTTGTTTGTCTTATGCCTTCTTTTTGCTCGACCACTATTGGATATTGCTTACTTTCCCATTCAATTAAAAGTCATAGACATTGTTGCTGAAAAGGAGAAGCGCAATACATTCACCTATATTTTCAATCACGAATTGGGTCTGTATGTCGGACGGTTATTCGGTTGTGGTTTGTTCATCGTTTTGGCGCGTTATGTCAGCGTTGACATCGCTTTGCGTTACGCCTTGTTGGTTATAGCTGTCCTTCACTTCATGGGCTACTTTATGGCACAAAGTATTGTCAAGGATTTAGATACAGATGAGATAACAACGGATGAATTAGCCCCCGTCAATATATTGCATGATTGAGCGGGTACAAAAATGAACGCAGTCTTATCATAAACGAGCAATGACGTAATATGCTAATGAGTGAGGGCAACCGCAAGGGCAACCGCAAGGGCAACCGCAAGGGCTGCCCCTACGGGATTCGATTCAAATGTAGGGGCAGCCCTTGCGGTTGCCCTCGCAATATTTACAAATCAACGCCCTAATGAATCAACCAACAAGAAAAAACGACATTATCTATCAATCTAAACACCTATTTGTATGAAAAAAATACTCATCATCTCTACCATTGCGCTCTGCTTTATCGGTTGCGTAGCACCCAAACAAATAATATTCGATGAAACGTCGGTCACGCAACGACCCATCCCGCGCGTGGACAAGATGCCCAATCATCCAAAACCATACATTTATCAGGATTGGAAACAAAAAGCAAAAGACTTCGATAGTTATATCTTTGATTTCAATCAGAAAGGGAAGAATCTACCTTTTATCTGGCTCGATGGCATGAAGCGGAATTTTCCCGATACCACCTTCGGCATTTATACTGCTTTAGGCGATATACGCATGGGTGCCGCCGTCAACAATGGCGAAAACCATGAAGCATTAGGTGCAATGGGTGCGGTTTTAGGCGCAACCCTTGTCGGCATTGACAAAAGCCATCAAGACGGGCGGAATTACGTCAAAATGTTGCGCAACTACTACAATAAAGACAATGGTTGGAATGTCATTATGAATTTCACCAACAAAGGCGCACACATTGGCGGCGGCTATGGCAATGACTTTTGGTATGAAGTGCATAACAATCTGCTCTTTTACAGCGTCGCCAATTTTTATCCAAAGGAGCATGATTTCGACGATATACTGAGGGGTATCGCCGAGCAGTTTTACAAGTCCGATTCCGTCATGGGCAACAGTTACAGCTACTCTTATTTTGATTTTAAAAACATGACACCGCATAAAAACCATATCCCGACGCAAGAAGATGTGGCGGGCGGCTATGCGTTTATACTCTATTCAGCATACATCAAATTTGGCGATGAGAAATACCTAAAGGCAGCCAAAAATGCCATGAATGTCTTGTACAATCAAAAAGAAAACCGTTTTTATGAAGCCATGTTACCCTTTGCGGCTTATATCGGCGCACGTATGAACGCCGAAGTCGGTACAAACTACGACATACAACGCTTCCTCGATTGGACTTTCGATGGCACTGCTGTTGGACGTGAAGGTTGGGGTATTCTTGCAGACAAGTGGGGCGATTACGATGTCAGTGGTTTGCTCGGCAGCACCATTGACCACGGCGGCTATGGTTTTTTGATGAATACTTTTGATATTATGATGCCGTTTTCGTCCATGGTTCGGTACGACCAACGTTATGCGCGCGCCGTCGGCAAATGGGCATTGAACGCCTCGAATGCAGCGCGTTTTTGTTATCCGTATGATATGCCCGATTCACTACAAGCCATCCCTCAGTATAAAGCTGTTACAAAGAATGTGATTGCGTATGAAGGCATTATTAAAGAATCCAGTTATCCTGAGTTCACAGGCATTACGCCGTTCGTGCAAGGTGATGGACCACGGTGGGAGAAAGGAATGCCGCAACAAACCATGTTTTCAGTCTATGGCAGCAGCCACGTTGGATTCTTCGGCGGGACGATTCAAAAGACCAATGTGCCTGAAATCCTGCAAATAGACTGTCGCTTAACCGATTTGTACAAAAAACAAGCGGCATACCCGACTTACCTGTTCTTCAATCCTTATAAAGAGATAAAAATAATAGAAACCAATGTCGGTACAGAGAAAACCGATGTTTATGACACCGTCAGCCGCCGTTTCCTCTTAAAAGGTGTGAGTGGAGATATTGTATTTTCAGTTCCTGCCGATGCCGCGCGCGTCTTGGTGTTTGTCCCTTCGGGAAAAAGATTAACCATTGAAAAAGGGGTATTGAAAGCGGGCGGTTTGCCTATTGATTTCAGTTATCCAAAACTCTAATTGTTTTATCAAATTAAAAAAAACAAAAGATTATGACTGCTACATTCACATATACACTCATACTCGCTGCGATATTCATTGGCAAAAAGCTTATTCTGCAATTTGCCCATCAGCCGCTTTACTTTTTAGGCAAAAAAGTAAGACAAGAGAGACTCTGATAAGGTCAAGACAAATTAGCGATTCAAATTTTAACTTTTTCGTTCTCTGACAATTTTTGTCGCTCGAAAAAATACCCCCTCAGTATTTGATGAAACAATTACGTATTGGATACTTTTAAAGTATCCGATACGTGTGCATCTATTTTACCGCCATTAAAAATGGAATTATCGTCTTTTTCAAGCGTAGAATAGTCGTTTCGCTTTTTATAACATAATTGAATGCTTTGTGATTCATGCAGTTTATCGCCACTTCAATTTCATCTTGGGCGGACAGCATGACAACGGGGATATCGGGGTTGATAGCTTTTATTTTGTCCAATGTTTCGATGCCATTCATCGTGTTTTTATCAATGCCGTTGAGATGATAATCTAAAATGATGACATCGGGTTTGTTCGATAGGTTTTGTATGCATAACTCCCCTGTTGCGTAGGTTTCAATATCAAAATCGGTTTGTTCACGTAGGTCAATCTCTAAAAGTTTTAAAAATACGGCATCGTCATCTACTAAAAACAGTTTTATTTTGTGTGCATTGTTCATGTTTTTGTGTGTTTTATTGTATTGAGTTCTTCTTCTAATTCATCACAGGCTCGTTCACAAACATTTTCAAGTTGAAAAACATAATCTGATATATTGCCGACCTTTGGAGACATTCGAGCATATTCCACAACTTTTTTTGCCATAGTTTCGTAATCTGCACTCATACCCATAATGATAAATGAAGGAATCATTTTATGCACCGCAGAATGTAATAATTGCCAATCTTGCTCATGAAAGCTTTGTCTCATCGCCTGAATTAAAGGTGGCATTTGTTCCAGATAAGCAGAAATCATTTCCATTATTAATTTAGGATTAGATTTTGTCAGTTTCATCAGATAAGTCATATCCGTATAACGCAATGGCACAAGTTGCTCTGTTTCAGGAACTTTATTGCTCTGCTTTACAACGTTTTTTTTGACTAAACTTACTATTTTATTGTACAATACCCGCTCATCAATGGGTTTTGCAATATAATCATTCATACCCACCGCTTTGCATTTTGCTAAATCAACGGTCGTTACGTCTGCTGTTAATGCAATGATTGGAATCTTAGATTTTAACGTATTTCGGATGTATTCAGTCGCTTCAAATCCATTCATTTCGGGCATTTGTAAATCCATCAGAATAATATCATAGACTTTTGTTGCGCCGTAAGCATCTTTTTTTGTGAGCATATCAATAGCTATTCTGCCATTGTCAGCCATATCGCGTTCAAATCCAAAATCATCCAATAGCGTTTTCATCAATAATTGATTGAGTGCCATGTCTTCAACGACCAATATTTTTATGCTTTTAATATCTTCATCTAATTCTGTTATTTCAGCTTGCATTTCTGCTTTGGCATCGGTTTTTTGAAAACTTAATGTGAAACTAAAAGTCGTTCCTTCACCCACAGTGCTTTTTACGGTAATTGTTCCGCCTTGCGGTTCTACTAATTGTTTCACAATCGCCAATCCCAATCCTGTTCCGCCAAATAACCGCGCGGTATTGCTCGATGCTTGTTGAAAATTATCAAAAATCTTAAGCATTTTATCATCGGATATGCCGATACCCGTATCTGTTACGGCAAATTCAATGGTTGCTTGTTCTTCGTCTTCACTTAGGAGAGAAACACTGACGGTTATATTACCTGCGGCTGTAAATTTTACAGCATTGCTCACCAAGTTTAATATAATTTGATGTAAACGCACAGGGTCGCCCACCAATACTTCGGGAATATTATCGTCGTACTTTTTGACCAATTGTAAATTCTTTTCTTGAATTTTTGTTTCAAACAAATGCAGCATCGCCGATATGGACAACTTCAATTTAAACGGTGTTTTCTCAAACGTCATCTTTCCCGCCTCCACTTTTGCCAAATCAAGGATGTCATTTATCAAAACAATCAAAGCATCGCCACTCGTTTTTATTGCCGTTAGATATTCTTTTTGTTTGTCAGTCAAATCCGTTTTTAATACCACTTTTGTAAAGCCAATAATCGCATTCATCGGTGTCCGAATCTCATGACTCATATTAGAAAGGAACTGTTGTTTGGCTTTTACAGCATCTTTTGCTATTTCAGTTGCATTTTCAGCTTCTGTTTTGGCAGCTTGCAGTTCTTTATTTGCAATTTCTCTTTTTTCTTTCTCTTTGTTTTGAAACACAAGTTCTTTGTTCGCAACGCTTAATTCTTCTGCCCGTTTCCCTTTCTCTTCGTTTTGAAAGACCAATTCTTTGTTTGCAATGACTAATTCTATATTTGCAATGCTTAATTCTTCTGCTCTTTTTTCTTTCTCGTCATCTTGAAATGCCAATTCTATGTTTGCAATACCTAACTCGACGGCTCGTTTTCCTTTTTCTTGTTTTTGAAATGCCAATTCTATATTTGCAGAGTTTAGTAGTATGAATAGCTTTTGCTGGTTTATTTTATTTATATTTTTGGCAATCACCAGTTCTGTCACTTCAGTAAATACGACAATGACACCCGTAATATCCCCGTTTTGTTCCCGAAAAGGTTGATAAACACAATTGAAAAAATGCTGTTCCGCTATTCCCTCCTCAATAAGCTGTACTTCATGTTCATTGATGGAATAAGGCATGCTGCTTGCCATAACATTATCAATGAGTGTGTCAATTCCTTGATTTTTCAGTTCAGGAAATGATTCAAAAAGCGGTTTCCCTACAATATCCTTCCCTTTTCCAAGTATTTTCAGGTAAAAATCATTGGCGAACTCTATGGTGTAATCCGCCCCTCTAAAAATACACATTGCCACAGGTGATTGCATCATAATACCGTACACATCCATTTCCATTATCCTTTTATCGTATTGTGAAACTTGTATTCCTTATACTGCGGTGAGATTTACCCCCTCAGTAGTGCGTTTTATATATTTTTAGAATTAAAATAAAGCGTTCTGTGACAATTTTTGTGGTACGATAACCTTCCGAAGGTTCAAAACCTTCGGAAGGTTGTAACTGATTGAATATCAATGCTTTTATTAAGCATAAAATATCGAAAATCATTTTACCACAAAAATTGTCAGAGAACGAAATAAAGAAAGAACATTCAATTTCAAGCAAGGCATTAAAAAAAGTCCGTTAGGACTGCCACCGTTTATAGAAAAAACAGATGAATAATTCCATAAGGTGCGTAGCACCGCCCCTGTTTGCAAGGTGACGGTGCTACGCACCTTAAAAAATGGCTCGATTCGATGTTTCTATAAACAGTGCCAGCCCGATGGGCTTTTGAAAACTAAAAATATATAAAACGTACTGCTCACTATAAATACCTTTTTTATTAGATTAGACAAAGGTGAGCGTATTTGCTGTTTGAAAAGTTATACAATTATTTAAAAAAATTACACAATTCACACGTTGGCTGTTTTTTAAACGGCAAACGTCGGCGAGGTTCACAACCTCGCCGACGTTTTTTAATGTACGCTAAATATTTAGTAAACGGAGAGTGTATCAAGAATTCATGTTGAAAATGCCGTTTATACTGAGGGGGGTACTTCTACTTAAATAAACGGAAAATTGATTTCTTGCAACTATTTGATAGTCAGCGTCTTAAAAAATTCATCATTCATCATTACCTATCACATCTTCGACATATACCAATTCAATTCCTTTTCCATTTTTTTATAACTAAAAATGTTGGTAATGGTTTTTTGTAACCGAATGAAAGCCGTTTCGCTTTTGACAACATAATCATAAGCGCGATGGTGCATGCAATTGACAGCCACTTCGATTTTGTCTTGCGAAGACAACATGA
>JAYSQG010000229.1:0-3510 GCA_043721685.1 Saprospiraceae bacterium
GCTCATATGCTGGTGTATGTTTAAAGTTTAAAAATATTATTTCCGGGGTCAGAGACCCCGCAGGATAGTAGGCTTCGGTTAAAAAACCGAAGCCAGCGCGGGTTGGATTGGCGTAAATACCGTTTTTGAAGATAGATTTGGCGGTGATTTACAAGTTATTGAAGGCAAAACAGATAATATTCACCAATATTTTGAGCGTAATAAATCGGTGCGTTTGTCGTATCAAATGAATTTTACGCATCAATTGAATGAAAAAGAAAAATTAGATTTTAAAAATACAATTGGATTTTTTGAGCGTAAAATATCGCTGCCAAATTACCAATTTAAGGGGCAACAAGTTTCTTCATTTAGCGAATTAAGTTATTTGAAATCGGAAGAAAAAAGTGAATGGATAACAGGATTAAATTTATGGACTGATAAATTTAGTTCAGTTGAAAATCCCAATGTTGATTATAATTTGACAACTTTTGGCGGCTTTGTTCAGAATACATTTAAAGCAAATGATTGGTTTTCATTGGAAACAGGCGTAAGATTAGACGCTAACACGCCAAAAACTAAGGATAAAGGCGTTTTTATTCTGCCACGCATCAATGGTATTTTTAAAATCAATGAGCATTTTACAAGTCGAATAGGTGGTGGCATGGGCTATAAAATGCCTTCAATTTTTAGCGAAGCCGCCGAAGCAAGCGGTTTTAAAGCCATTCAACCGTTGAACTTTGCGGCGACTTATGCTGAAAAAAGTTATGGTGGTAATGCCGATATAAATTATCGCAGCCAATTTGACGAGATTTCATTGAGCGTCAATCAATTGTTTTTTTACACCTATCTCAACAAACCTTTGATTTTGACAGGCAATAATTACCAAAATGCTAACGGATTTATAAATACCAAAGGAGCAGAGACAAATATAAAAATTCGTTGGGAAGCCTTACATTTTTTTGTAGGCTACACTTATACAGATGCAAAACGGCATTTTAATACAATCATAAGCCAACAACCTCTAACAAGCCAACACCGTTTAAATTCCGTTTTAATGTTGGAAGCGGACGGTAAATATCGCATCGGTTTAGAAGGTTTATATGTCAGTAATCAGCAACTTTCAGACGGTACAATTGGAAATGGATATGTTATGTTTGGGTTTTTAGCAGAAAAAATGTGGAAACATTTCAATATTTTCCTAAACGCTGAAAACTTTACAGACCGCAGACAAACTCGGTGGGATAAAGTATTTACAGGCTCAATTACCAATCCTGTTTTTAGCGATATTTACGCCCCGACAGACGGCATTGTGATAAACTTTGGCGTAAAAATTAAACTTTAAAATGGCAAAATCCTGAGGGAGGGGGTAAAATTCCCCCACATAATATAAACGTGATTTTGACAGAAAAAATAAATCAAATTAGATATTGAAAAAATAAAAAAAAAATAAAAAATAAAAAAAATACGTCGTCGAAAAAAAAAGATTGTAGTCCACGATTAGTGGACGACAATCTGGTGTTGAACGATGCCGATGCCAAGTCCAAGTTCCAACCCTTTTCTTATGGGTTTTCAATTTTAAATCCATCACCTAAACCAAGCCTCCAAGAGAGGCTTTTTTTGTTTTGGGCGATGCCGATACAATTTTAAAGGTCAACAAAAGCGGTTTAACACTTCCGTTTCTATCCTGTTTTTACCGTTTCTCTATACACTTTTGCATAATTTTAGCTGTCCGTGCTGTCTTGCTTCCTCCAAGACATCAGATTTTTAAGATAACCAGTCAACCTCATTCATTCCTCCTGAATGACAAAAATCCACCCCCTCAATAAAACCCGTCGGCGGCGACCGCGCCCGACTCAGCGCCGGTATTAAACCCACCCGTACCATCGTTCCATCTTTGCAGCAGGGGCATTGGTTCGTTCCTCCTGAATGACAAGATTCACCCAACATGCGCCGCATCGCTTCTTCTTTTCTTGCCGCTTTGTCTCGTTTAATTTGCGCTTTCATCCCCAAGGATTGCCGCGCTTTTTCTAAGGATTTACCTTTCGCCGCATTGCTCAAAAAACCATAATGGCGGATGCGGCGAAACTTTGGCGGCAAAATATGTTGAACAAAGCGGCGGATAAATTCGTCCGCTGTTAAGTCAATTTCCTTCTTTTTGCCACCATCTTTGTAGTCCTTATACTCAAATGTGACTATGCCTTTGTCCTTGTCAAACCCTTTAAGGCGATGATTCGAGATAGCCACTTTATGGGTGTACCGACCTAAATATTCTATCACTTGCTTCGGTCCTCCGAAGGGGCGTTTGGCATAAATAACCCATGTCTTGTCATACAAGGCGTTTTTCCATGACTTGTATGCGCTTTTTTCAATGGGAAAATCGGGCGGCAAGTTTATCATCTTGTTCACAATCTTTTCGTGTAAACCTTTCATAAACAAGGCTTTATACACAGACTGCATCGCTGCAACGGGAAACAAAAATTTCTCATTCCCCTTTTTCGGATACTGCCATGTCCCATCTTTTCTCAGTCCGCCATTCGGCACAATGCAATGAATATGCGGATGCAAACTCAAGTTTTGCCCCCATGTATGCAAGACCATCGTTATGCCGAGTTGCGCCCCAAGCCACTGTTTGTCGTCCCCAAATTGCTGTAAGGTCTGCTTGGCGGATGAAAATAATAAATCATACATCGCTTCGGCATTGTAGCGGCACAGGTCATTGAGTTCATGCGGCAGCGTAAAAACAACATGAAAATAGGTCACAGGCAGCAGTTCTTCTTCCCGTGCCAGCATCCACAGCTCTTTCTCTAAGCCTTGACACTTCGGACAATGCCGATTCCGACACGAATTGTAAGATATTTTGATGTTCCCACAAGCATCACACGCATCAATATGTCCGCCCAAGGCCGCCGTCCGACAATCCCGTAATGCCCACAAAACACGCCTTTGGTGGTGACTGTACTTTGTTAAATCGCCTTCATACCCCCTCAGTATTTCCCCGATTTCAAGCTGCGCCTTCATAGTTTTAACTTACCTTGACGTTTCCTTTCCAACAGCTTCGCCAATGGGGTCAGCGTATCTGCCAACGAAATCGTACAAAATACCGCATACCCGTAAATTCAAGGCAGAGGACGAGATTTTGGGTTGTAAGGAGGATAAATGCGCTTTGATTTGGTCGGCTGTCAACGATTCAGGAATACGCTTCTCCGTTTCCATTAAATCCCGCAAAGCGCGCAGGTAAGGTTTTTGTGTTCCCAATGGATTCCCACTCACCAGCATGTGGTTTTCCATCTTCTCTAACACTGCGCTGTATGCAGCACAACTCGTTAACTTGTGGGCGATGTCGCCAGCCTTTTTTTTTCCATCTTATGCCTCTTTTTAACTGTGATAAAATTGTTTTTAAAGAGGCAAGCTATTGGTTTTTTTTCAGATATTGAGCCGTATTACGATGGGGGTTGGAGGGTTGCCGTTAGGCTTTGTTCAACACCGCGCTGCCGGTGCGACATGAAGTTACTATAAGCACTGTAAAACATT
>JAYSQG010000230.1:0-3082 GCA_043721685.1 Saprospiraceae bacterium
ATTCTGGTTGTGTAGATATTGCGACAGTTACCGAAGGGTTTTTCGATATACAATACCAATAACAATCAATAAACTTTATTTTCTAAATTTTTCAAAACACTTTTAAAATGAAAAACATCGTTTTTTCCCTAATCCTTTTGCTTGGATTCGGACGGATGTCTGCACAAGTAACTGAAACTACTGAGGGGGGTGATATTGAACAGACCCTCAACACGCTTTTCCAAAATGTGAACTTATCACAAGCCCCAACGGGCATTTTCATGAATAAAGCGGTTTATTTCGCTAATATTCACAATTACGACGGAACCATTATTTCAGACAGCACAGATGTCAATATCAACACTTTTGGCTGGCTTTACACCATGTTGGGCATGGCAAAAGTCGGTACAAATAACTTTCCCGATGCAGAAGTTTTGTATGGTGACAACTCATACACGGGGAATGTGATTCCATTAGTGATGATGTGCGAACGCTACAATCATTTTAAGCCGACGATTTTTTCCGATTACTTAATCAGATACTCGGACAATCAATTATTCGACATACCCTGGCGTAAAGAAAGCCCTTATGCCGAGGACACGGTTTTTGTTGTTACGCCCGTTGTCAACACATCAAAAACAGGCAGTCTTTCTTTTGTTCTCACGGCAGACCGTATCATAGAGAATGTTGGCATTTTGGGGAATGGTGCTAATTTCAGTATTGATTTAGGTACGGGTAATGGTTTTCAAAACGTTACTCTTGGACAACCTTTCTCTGTATCGCTGTCTTCAGGTATGAACCGACCTACTATGCGAATACAATTGGGTAGTCGGACTTTGATATGCCGCTTTGAAATAGAAGTTGAATCCACAGTTAATTCTCCGCAAAGTGGTGGACTTGATGATATTTATAAGGAAAATAACTCTTTAACTCAAACTTTTACAGCTTTTCATCCTCAAGCCAGTAAAGTCAGTACGGCGGAAGTGACAACTTTTTACGCCTGCTCGGATAATGTATTGAGAAAACCACTGATTATTTTAGATGGCTTTAATACAGGCTCTTCAGATGATGCGAATGTAGATGCCGTAAAAACAAAAGATTTTTTAGATTTTTTTAATGGCTATAACACTACTATAAATTTTCCTCGTTACGTTACTCAAGACTTTCGCAATGAAGGCTACGACCTCATTTTCGTGAATTGGCAAAGTGAAGGCGGGCGAGATAACATACGTTACAATGCGTATTTATTGCAACAAATAATAGCATCTATCAATACGCAAAAAGCGATTAATTACAGTACAGAGAAAAACGTCTTGATAGGCATAAGTATGGGCGGCGTCATTGGCAAATTCGCATTACTTGATTTAGAACGTCAAAACCCGAACGCCGAAAACGGTGGACATGATATGAAGTTATTCATTGGTTTTGATGCACCCATGCAAGGAGCAAATATTCCTTTGGGCTTTCAGTATTTGGTGAAAGATTTGGGTGATGATATATTAGGTGGTGTGGTTGGCAGAAATTCAAAGGCTTTGAAACGCGGATTAATTGAACTGAAAAGCCCTGCGGCGCGTCAATTACTAACTTATAATGCCTTCGAAAGCAACCCAGCCTCTCCACTGAATTTTACATCTCTTTATGATGAACTCAACGGTATGGGCAAATTACAGAAATGCGATTACAAAACAGTGAGCAATGGGTCAATGGTTGGTACACCCAATTTTCCTGCGGGTAAATTTTTGTTCATATCAAATGGCGCTTTGCCTTTTAATACCGTTGTAAATGCTTCTTTACAATTAACTGTCAACACATTACCTCTGACATCTCAAGAGAGTAAAACTATTTATAAACGGACTATAAAAATTGCTATTCGATTTGTAAATATTACACTCTCAAAAACAATTAATGTTTCAAATATGCGCCCCCTTGACGGGGCACCAGGTGGCACTACTGGACTTACAGCAGGTTTAAGTGGTGCAATACCTGGCAGGAGCTTTACTGGCGTATATGATGATGGTAATCATGAAATTCTTCAAACGACATTTATACCGACTGTCAGTGCTTTAGATGTAAGAAGCCCAGAAGGTCAAAATGTGTTTTACGATGTATCCAATGAACAATCATTGATAGCCAATCAGTTAGTGGGTTCTACGGGTATGGTCGGTTCTCGTAGTAGCACTCAATATGATGCGGCAGTATTTATAGGATTACCAGAAAATCGTATTCCCAATCAAACACATTCAGGTTTGAGCTATCGCAATACAGGTTTTTTACTCTATGAATTGATAACAAAAAATCCTTTACATACAAGTTCAAACGTCACTTTGAATAATCAGACTTATAACTTCGGACGTAGCGCAGAATCTTTTCCTTTGAATCCACCAAGTCCAGGTAATTTTGTACCAAAGGGATTAAACAATATCATTGATTATACTTTAAATGTTGAAAATACGGGACAATTGTGGGTCAATAGAAGTGGTGTTATCGGTTTTACGGATAATGTAAATGGTGTAGTCAATACTACTAATTCAGATTTTTCATTAATCATTCAAAGAGCAGTAGGCTGTGGGAATGTAGGGGACGGAGTGGTTAATGTAAGAAATAATGGTATTCTCCGAGTCGCCGATGCCTCAACAACGAATACGGCGAATATTAGAATACGAGATGGTGGAACGCTAAATGTTCAAAATGCGGGTAATTTAATTGTGGAACGAAGTAATACCCATATTGATGTTGAAAACGGTGGTAAACTTATTCTTGATGCAAGCTCAAACCTCAATCTTACAGGCGTAACCTCCAAGGTCATCGTCAAATACGGCGGTAAACTTATCATTAATGCAGGTGCGAACATCAATCTTGTAGGTTCTGAGTCCAAAATTGTGATCGAGTTTGGTGGTGAACTTATCATCAATGGCAATTTTAATTTTTCAGGCATCGGTTGGTTCCAGTTTGACTATGGGCATATTTTTACACAGAATAGCGACCTTGTACTAACGGGGGCGAGTGGATAAATCAGTGAACTTGTGCCACCCACGTCAATCCAACTTGTGCCACGTCCGTCAGTCCAAATTGTGCCACGCAACACCCACCTAAAATAGGGGGA
>JAYSQG010000231.1:0-6480 GCA_043721685.1 Saprospiraceae bacterium
AATCAAATCAAGTACCTAAACCAAATAATTTCTTATCATTGTTAAGAGATATAAAAAAGAATACAGAAAGGTCAACAGAAACAGTCGTTAGCCTTGTTCCCATAGGAAAAGATACTTTTTCTTTAAAAACAATTTTTTCATATAGCTTAGTTAATGAAAACAAAATACAATTAGAATTTGATAATATATTAACTGTATATGTTGTTAAAACCAATAAAGGATTCAAATTTATAAGTTCACCTCAATGGTATCTTAATCAATGGGAGGTACAAGAGGTAGGTAAAATACATTATTGTTTTCCCAAGTCACACGAGTTCAATAAAAATAATGGATTGAAGTTAGATAGTTTTAATAAAAAAATAAGTGATTTATTTAATTTACAATCACTTTCTTTTACTTATTTTATCGGAAAAAATGTAATGGATGCCTATCAAATTATGGGATTTGATTTTGTTCCCGAAGCTCATACGCCAAACCAATTAGGCGCAATATGTAACACTTATAACAAATGTATTTTTGTAGGTAATGGTTCAGAATATTATCCTCATGAAGTTGTCCATCTTTATACAAAGGAATTTTGGGGTAAAGACGGTTTTTATTATCATTCTTGGTTTGATGAAGGTATTGCTACTCTTTTTGGAGGTAGCCGTGGCTATCCGTTAGAATGGCATTTAGAAAAATTGAAACTTTTTTTAGAACAAAATCCTCAAGAAATATTGGAGGATATTTCCAAACTTACAACAGTGCCGAATGGAGAGTATATGACAGAATACAATTATGCCATAGGTGGTTTAATTTGTAAACGGATATATGAAAGTAGAGGTATGGAAGGCTTGTTTGATTTACTAAAATCTGGTACAACAGATGATGACTTCTACAAAGCTATTGAAAAACATTTTGGCGTTAAAAAAGCCGACTTTGGAACTTTTATTCGTAATGAACTCAAAAAGATATATAAGAAATGAATGCTTTAGATTTTGCAGTTCCCGTTTCAGATATAGAAAATGGCAAACTGGAATTGGCGGATATAAGCAAAACTTGGCTTTATCAGCACGCCCCAGAATGGATTGATGTACTAAATTTTGAAGATGATTTTATTTTTTTAGAACCCTCTTTGTTTTATCATTTCAGAAAATTAATACGAAAAGAGCCGTGTACAATGACCTTAGAGCAAGTTTTATGGGCATATACGCCTAAAAATATTTGTTCTTCGACAATTAAAGTTTTTACTGACAATGCTGGTATTATCTATTTACCAAACAAGGGGTATATTACAACACATACTGAGGGGGTATCGCAAAAGACTATTACATTTTAAGTAAAATTGAACAGCCGTAACATACCGTTGCGGCTGTTCATTCATAGATAAGAATATTATGAAATTAAAAGAAATTATCTTACTTATAAGCACCATCAGCATAATTAGTTGTAAAAAATATTACGACTACAACGCCAACTACGACGGCAACAAATTAGTCGTCAATGGCATAATTGAAGCCAATGAAGGTGTGAATGTGGTGTTATCTCAATCTCAATCGCCTTCGGGTAATATTCCTCTACAAGGTTTTAATATCAAAAATGGACGTGTTTGGCTTTACCAAAACGATACGCTTGTCGCTGAAATGACCCGCAACAGTAAAGGAAAATATACAATTGAACAATTTAAACCAAAAGAAGGAAAAGTATATCGGGTAAAAGCGGTAGCAGAAAATTTAGATACAGTAGAATCAGAACCCGTAATTATGCCACAAGCACCGACGATTAATTCTTATATTTTAAAGAAAGATGATTCATATGCAATTAACCAAAGTAGAAATGCCGCTTTTTTTTCAGTGAAAATTGAAGATAATTTAAGTGATAAAAATTATTATTTATTGGATAGCTATGTTCAAATAAGAAGCGATAGTATCTATGCCCGCTATCTAAAAGGTGTTCCAAATGACTATGAATCTTGTGAGGTTAGTTCTTTTACAAATATTGTCTTTTTTACGGACAAATGTTTTAATGGTTCAAATTTTACGATAGATTACTTCTCGGAACACAACAACAAAGGCGTATTAAAAGTACAACTATCAAGCATAGATAAATTTTTTTTCAATTACCTCCGTAATGTAGAACAACCCACAGGCTTGGAACTCGCATTTGCAGAACCTAAACAGGTTGTTTCAAATATCAAAAATGGTTACGGTGTTTTTGTTGCTAAAAATACAGTAACTTTTTCATTGAAATTAGACTAAAAACGTACACTTTTCATTCACGATGCCCCCTCAGTATAGGTGGTGTGTGGCGGTTATTAATTATGATTATGACATTAAAATACCCATTTTTATGCGCTTTTTTACTTTTAACAGTAAACATAAATGCTCAAAATATACGCATTTTTGGTAAAATTCAAGACAAAGCCACAGGTGAAACCTTGATTGGTGCTAATATATTTAACACAACAAATAAAGACGGTGTGACCTCAAACGAATATGGTTTTTATAGCCTTAGTGTACCAAATGGCTTTATTGATTTAGAAATCAGTTATGTCGGTTATCAAAAAATGAAAACAACTTTTGTAGTCAGTAGAGACACAAACCTCGATTTCTCATTGTCGTCGAGCATCGAATTACAGAGCGTTGAAATCACCGAAAAGAAAAATGACCGCATTGAGCATGGCGTTGTCAATATACCGATTGACAAACTGAAATCAATCCCGATGCTTGGCGGTGAAGCCGATGTGCTGAAAGCATTGGCTTTAACGCCTGGCGTAGCGACGGGTACTGAGGGGACAAACGCTTTGTATGTGAGAGGCGGTACACCCGACCAAAACCTCATACTTTTAGACGGTGCGACGGTCTATAACACATCTCATTTGTTTGGTTTTCTCTCTACTTTTAATCCTTATGCCTTAAAAAATCTGACTTTGTTCAAAGGCGGTTTTCCTGCCCGTTATGGTGGACGATTGTCATCGGTCATTGATGTGACGATGAAAGAGGGCAATAATCAGCACAAAAGCGGTGATTTCACAGTAGGCGTTGTCAATTCAGGTTTGAACCTCGAAGGTCCGATTAAAAAAGGCGAAAGTGCTTATATGATTTCGGGCAGAACAGCTTATTTGGGTTTGCTCTCTCAACCTTTCAAGTGGCTGTATCAAAAAGGAAAGGTTAATTCATACACTGATTTTTTTATCTATGATTTGAATGGTAAAATAAATGTCAAACTCAATCCCAAAAGCCAACTTTACCTAAGTGCTTATGCCAGCAACGATGCTTTTACGAGTGCGTTCAGAGAAGGAAAAGGGGCATATCAAACAGATTTTCATTGGGGCAATCAGACTGCTACGCTGCGTTACACGCATACATTGGGCAATAAAGCTTTTATGAATGTGATGCTCAATTACAATCATTTTAACTACAAAACCATAAATACAGGTAGTGACGATGCCAATTTGGGTAATTATCGGTTAGACAATGTTTCAGAGGTTAGAGATATTTCCAATAAATTAAACATAGATTGGTCAGCCAACAGCCATAATCAAGTACGGTTTGGATGGGAAATCAATAGTCATCAATACCGTCCAAATTTTATCACTCGTCAAGAAAACAGTGGTAATACGGTCAATATTAACTCAAATTTGGTACAAAATGCCGCTTCTTATGCTTTGTATGCCGAAGACAATATCAAAATCAATCAATATTTGAGTACCAATATTGGGCTTCGGAGTGCGCAATATTATTATCAATCAAAGCCTTACAATTCTTTTGAGCCACGATTGAGCCTGCAAGTCCGTCTTATTGAGGGGGTCGTTCTTGACGCTTCCTATACACGAATGAGGCAGTTTATTCACTTGTTGACCACATCAGCATCGAGTATTTCTAACGATATTTGGGTCCCTGCAACCAATAATGCACCGCCACAGTCATCGGAACAATTTGCTTTGAGTTTTTCTAAAAATTGGAAACAAGCCAAAACAGAATTGCAATTAGAAACCTTTTACAAGCGCATGGACAATCAGATTGACTACCGAACAGGGACAAATTTCTTTTTTAGTGGCAATGGCACTTGGGAAAGCGTCATAGAGCGTAATGGCTTAGGCAGAGCTTATGGTTTTGAAGTTTTTTTAAGGAAAGAAGCCCAAAAATGGAACGGTTGGCTCTCATATACGCTTTCGTGGAGTGAACGAAAGTTCGAGAATATCAACAATGGCGATTGGTATCCGATACGTTATGACCGTCGCCACAATTTAGCTTTGGTCGGCGAATACAAAATAAATGATAAATGGACAGTGGCAGCAAATTTTGTTTTTACGACAGGTCATGCCGTTACAATGCCTGATGTTTATTTCAAAGATTTGCTTTTTGACCAACCCAAAGCGCAATATTTGAAAAGAAACAACCAACGAATGCCTATTTATAATCGCCTTGATGCCAGTTTGAAAAAGAGTTATATCACAAAACACAATAGAGAAGCCTCTTGGATATATTCGTTATACAATGTTTATGCCTATCCTAATGCTTTTTCAACGGAATATATCGCTTTGAGCCTTGGCGATTTCTCTAACCCAACAGGCTGGAATGGCAAAACAACGAGAAGAACCTTGATGCGGTTTATTCCCGGGGTAAGCTATAATTTGAAATTATCGAAGTTAAAAAGGAAATAGCTTTGAGCATTTTTTTTAAGAAAATAAAGGTGTTTGTGTTTAATAAAAAACAATGCTATTCACTTGATTTTAAACAAATTACAAACAAAAATGGCTGTTATTGCAATATGCAAAACAGCCATTTTTGTTTTTTATCTTAAAGTAAATCAATAAGCCCTTACATTTTTGTTCTCCATATAATTGATAAACGCTCGATTCACCACCCGATTACCGCCAGGCGTAGGATAATTGCCACTGAAATACCAATCACCTTTGTTGTTAGGACAAGCAGCGTGCAAACCATCAAGGGTCTGATAAATAACCGCAACTTCTGGAACAATCTCTGGCAACGTGACGATTTCAGCTATTTTAGCACTCACGTCTTCATAATCAAAAAGGTCATAGAGTTCTTGAACATAATTTTTGATTTGTTCCTTTGGCAGATGCTCTTGCGCCTTACATTTTTCGTAAACGATTTCTAATTTTTCCTCATATCCATTTTCATTCAAAAGACGAATAAGGGCTTGAAAAGCAACAAATTCACCCATTTTTGACATATCAATGCCATAACAATCTGGAAAACGGATTTGCGGTGCAGAAGAAACGATGATGATTTTTTTCGGATTCAAACGCGCCGCAATTTTGATAACCGAGTTTTTCAAAGTTGTTCCCCTTACAATTGAATCATCTACTAAGACTAAAGTATCAACATGGTTGTTAATAATGCCATAAGTCACATCGTAAACATGCGCCACCATATCGTCGCGGCTGTTGTCTTGAGTAATAAAAGTACGGGCTTTGTCGTCTTTGACGGCTAATTTTTCAACACGTAAAGCCCCCCTCAGTATATCGTCCATTTTTTCAACAGAAAATTCACCTTTAATGTGTAAATCGTTGATTTTCTCGGATTTAAGACGGGTTTGTATTTTCGCCAAACCTTCTGTCATACCCATAAAAGCGACTTCGGCAGTGTTTGGAATAAACGAAAAAACAGTGTTATCAAAATCGTAATTCACCGCTTTTGCAACGGTTTCAGCCAATTGTTCGCCCAACTGTTTTCTTTCTAAATAAATATCACGGTCAGTGCCGCGTGAAAAATAAATGCGTTCAAATGAACAAGCCAAACGTTCGCGTTCCTGTGTGAAAGGTTTTTCAGTGACAGTACCGTTTTTCTTAATCACCAAAGCATGAGCCGGTTTTAGCTCTTGAATTGTCTGATAATTGACATTAAAAACGGACTGAATCGCAGGGCGTTCTGATGCCACAACCACCACTTCATCGTCTTGATAATAAAACGCAGGACGAATACCGTTCGGGTCACGCATAACAAACGAATCGCCATGACCCAACATACCCATCAGTACATAGCCACCGTCTAAACCTTTTGCCGCACGTTTCAAAATGCGGTTTACGTCGAGGTGTTCAGCAATGAGATTGGTCAAATCCTTATTCGAGTAATTGTCTCGTTTGAAGTAATTGAACCAATGTTGCACTTCATCGTCGAGGAAATGTCCCATTTTTTCCATAACCATCACCGTATCGGACTTTTCCTTCGGGTGCTGTCCCAAGTCTTCAACCAAAAACTGGAATAATTCATCAACATTTGTCATGTTGAAATTGCCCGCAAGCAACAAATTGCGACAAATCCAGTTGTTTGGGCGCAAAAACGGATGCACTTGCTCAATCGTATTGCCGCTGTGCGTGCCATAACGCAAATGCCCCATCATCACTTCGCCCATGTACGGATAATGCTCTTTCAAGTATTCCGCATCATTGATTTGTTCCTCAGTGAGGTCTTTGAAATGCCAAAACACTTGCTCAAATACATCTTTTATGTGTTGTGTTTGAGCGTTCGA
>JAYSQG010000232.1:0-20734 GCA_043721685.1 Saprospiraceae bacterium
ACAACAATATTCATATTTTCCAGTTTTGAAGCAATTTGATGTACGTATCAATACCTTGCTCAATCTCTTTCACATAAACAAATTCATCAGCCGTATGCGACCTTGCGGAATCCCCTACACCGATTTTTAAAGTTGGAAACGGCATCAATGCTTGGTCACTTAAAGTTGGTGAACCATAGTAAGTTAAACCCAATTCGAGACCCCTCAGTATAAGTGGATGTTCCAGCTCAATTTTTGAAGAATTTAAGCGAAATGAGCGCGGAACAAGCTCCGATACCACTTGTTTTTGAATAATTTCCAACACTTCTTGATTCGAATAACATTCATTCGTCCGTATATCAATAACAAAACGACATTCATCTGGCACAACATTGTGCTGCGTTCCTGCTTGAATCTGTGTCACCGACATTTTCACAGCGCCCAACAAATCCGATTTTTTCTCAAAATCAAATTGCCGAATGATTTCAATGTCTTCCAACGCCTTATATATCGCATTCACCCCTTCGTCGCGTGCGGCATGACCTGCTTTCCCTTTTGCAATACCGTCCACAACCATCAATCCTTTTTCAGCAACCGCCATTTGCATCAAAGTCGGTTCTCCGACGATGCCTACTGAGGGGGTCGGTAAATAAGGTAAAACGAACTCAACACCATTCTTTCCAGAAATTTCTTCTTCGGCGGAAGCCAATAAAATCAGATTGAAAGGTAGTTTTTTATGATAAAAATAACAAAAAGCAGCGATAAGTGACACCAAAGAAGCCCCTGCATCATTTGAACCTAAGCCATAGAGCCGCCCTCTTTCGATATCGGCTCCAAAAGGGTCGCGGGTCCAACCCGCTACGGGTTTTACAGTGTCGTGATGTGAATTCAAAAGTACTGTTGCCCCCCCCTCAGTATATTGAGCATTTTTTGCCCAAACATTATTGCCTTTGCGTTCTGTGGGTATGTTTTTATTTTGAAAAAAACGCTGGATTATATCCGCCGTTTTGTCTTCTTCACGGCTGAATGAAGGGGTAGCGATGAGGTCTTGAAGTAGCGTGATATATGTCTGATAATCAATCATATAGTTGAAGAATAATGAATTGTAAAGTAATGTTTTGGCTGATTTTTAGATGAGTTCTAAAATAGCCTTTTCAACATGACTATTTTTCACTATTGTCGCCTTATTGACACCATCATATTGTACAATCATAGTGTTTTCGCAAGGCTCAACAATGCCTTTTTCTTCAAACAATGCAAAATCAAAATGAATGGGAAAAACCATAAAACTGTATTTATGATGGTTCAAATGCAGCGCATTTATGAGCTTGAATTTTTCTGTACGCGGCGTTTCTTCAACAAATAAAACTTGAGGTTTTACCTTGCCGTATGCGTAATAATCAATCGTAATTAACTCTTGCAAAACAATGTCGTCGGCATATTCTTTTTTAACAAAATCGCAAATAATCGTATAAACGTCTTTCAAAGCATATTTATGAAAATCCTTTTTTTCTACAAAAAAACAGCCTAAACCAATGAAAAAATCGAAAATACTGTACTTTTCAGTCACATAACGCAGTGTATTCAGCGTTCTTTTTTTGTTCCAATAAATTTCAAGCGCGTTTTCTAGAATCTCAATTTGATGCAATTCGGCTCTTGACAGATAATTACTTTCGATGATTTGATAAGGCGGATTTGGGTCATAAACGAAGCCATGTTGTTCCGCTTTGTAGCGCACAGGTGTGCCTTTCAAAAACTTCAAAAAACCGAGTTGTAATTCAGGTGGATAGAGTTTGAAAACCTCTTCAAAACTGTATTTTATGTCGTCCCAATAGTCCAAAGCCATGCCTACAATGAGGTCTAAATGCATCTCGACATAACCCTCTAATTGCTTGATGATGTTCTTTGTTTTTTCAAAACTTTGCTTGCGACTGACCTCTAAATTCGCTTTTTGATTGACGGTTTGGATGCCAATTTCAAAGCGAAACAGACCTTTTGGCACACGTTCTTTGATAAATTTGATGATGTCGGCGTGTAAAATATCCGCCGTTATTTCAAATTGGAAAACATTGTCTGGACGGTGATTTTCTAAGATAAAAGTAAATATATCTATCGTAAAATCCCTCTTTATGTTGAAAGTTCTATCCAAAAACTTAATAACACGTCCGTTTTGCATCAAAAACAAAAGGATGGCTTTGATGTCTTTATTGGGCAAATACCGCACTTTGTTGTCCAAACTGGCCAGACAAAACTCACATTTATAAGGACAACCACGAGACGTTTCGATGTAGGCTACTTTGTTGAATAAAGTCGCTTTATCTTCCTCTTGATAAGGCATCACATCGCTGTAATTCTGTAAATCAAAAGTGGCAGAACCCGCATGAAATGAGATTTCTGTACCTTCTTTTCTAACTAAATTGGAGACGTTTTCAACATTAGGGTAGGATTCCAAAAACTCATGGAAAGGGATTTCTCCTTCGCCTGTAATGATGAAATCAACGGCATCATTCACTATGACATCTTGCCAATCATAACTGACTTCGGGACCACCTAAAAGGATTTTTACTGAGGGGTTAAGAGCTTTAATTTTTTTAGCAACTTCTAAGGTTTGCGTAATATTCCAAATATAACAACTGAACGCCACGACCTCGAAATCCTTACAAAAGTCCGCTACGTCGTCCTGCGGTTCGTTAATCGTAAACTCCTTCCATTCAATGCCCTCACGGTCTTTGTTCAGTTCATATAAAAGCCTGATAGCCAAGTTAATATGGATATATTTGGCATTCAGTGTTGTTAATAATACACGCATTTTTTATATCTGTTAAGTTTTTTTGCCACTTGCCCACAATAGGACAATGCCTAAAACGAGCATCGCTGCGCCCGCAAACAGGTTCAAATCAAGCCCAAAGGTCTTACTTGTTGTTGAAATATAAGGCATAAAGACAAGTAAAACACCAACAATGGTGAAAAATAGTCCTATGACATAACGAAGGTCGTTGAGTTTTTCCATTTTTTAGATTTTTTGTTAGTGATGTTTCTAAAAATCCTCCCGATTATCACGGGATGTTCGATCAGTATTTTAGTGAAAATGCCTTGTTCGACAACGCGAAAAAGGCATTTTCAAGGTAAATTCTTCAAAATTGAAGCTATTACTCTTTTTTTTCTTTTTGAAATTCATCTATAATAGTCTCAATTTTCTCAATGGGTAAATTAAGTAAATTAGAAATCATTAAAGGTTCAATGCCATTCTGCCAAAGGCTTAAAACATTTTTGTTTCGTTCTTTTTCAATGCCTTTTTCAGTCCCCTTCAAATAAAGGCTGTCTGTTTCAATATCATAATGTATAGGCATGTCTTCAGTAATTTTAATTGTTAAACTTTCCATTTTTCTAAGTCGAGACAACATCACCAACTGATTAATATACAGTTTCAAAACGCGGCTATTTTTGACTAATTTCTTTAGGTTTTCAATGATTTTTCGCAAAACCGTTTCCGCTTCTTGCGGTTCATAATCAGACAAAATAGCTGTAATTACCACTTCTGGTATTTGAGATGACAGCAATTCATTTGTATTTAAAGAATGAACGTCTATTAAATCAAAACCCGAATAAACCTCTTCGGGTTTTAATTGAGTCGGCATTGTCGGCTTTTTTTCACCGAGATACACAACAATATGCCGAATCGGTAACTTGTAACGTTTCAAAGACATACCGTGATATTCACCAACTCGATAAACCATAATGTGGTTATCGCCACTTTCAAATTCTAAATGCAAGATAAAGATTTCTCCTGTATCGGTCTCAATTTTGTAGAAAAAATCCATTTCCAACTCTATTGTTGTTTGCATTTTTTCTTTCAATGGTATCGCTTTCACTATTTTAACACCGAGACGTTTTTCAACTAAGGGTCTGAAAATCGTTTCAATATTTTCTCTTAAAATTTTGTCAAACGCATTGCCCTCTTTTTTAGGTGGTTTTTGTGCGTCTTTCGGTTTGGGTGTTTGTTTTTTAGCCATCGAAATGAGTTTTGTTTTCTAATCCCTTATGTTTGCCAATACAAAAATAAGTGTTTTGAGGTTTAATGTCAACTTTTACCCCCCTCAGTAAATTAAGCAAAAATCAAGTTCAGAATCACACAAGCCACAGTTACCATGATAGCTAATGGGACAGGACGTAGATACCACTCTTTCTTTTCATCTGAAGCAAAAGTGGTTTCGCTGTATGTTAAGCCTTGAAGTTGACCATCAGGCGTTGGTTTTGTCAACAAACTCACGACAATAGTGATGATGATATTGGCAAAAAATGCCATCCATGCGATATTAAAAGCATGGCTCAAACCACTACCATACTCGTGCATAGGCATAATCCATCCACCTTTGCCTTCTGCAACCGTCAAGCCATGCACCAAAGCAGCCGTCAAAGTGCCGCCGAGTAAACCTGCAAACGCACCATGTCCTGTCGCACGTTTCCAAAACATACCCATAAAAAATGTAGCGAAAATAGGTCCATTGAAAAAGCTGAAAACGACTTGCAAAAAGTCATTAATATTATTAAAACTCTGCGCCAAGTACGCCACACCAATAGATACCACAATGCCAACCACTGTTGTCACTTTACCAACGTATAAATAATGTTTATCAGAAGCGTTTTTATTGACATACGCTTGGTAGATGTCAAACGTCCAAATCGCATTGAAAGCCGTGACATTTCCCGCCATCCCAGACATAAAAGAAGCCAAAAGTGCTGTCAAACCCACGCCTAACAAGCCTTCTGGATAATAATGTGCAATGAGCGAAGGTAAAGCCATATTGTAATCTGGTCCCCCATCAGCACCCACAGGCAGTGCATAACTTTGCGTGAAATAAGGTAATGTAACCGCTATCAAACCAGGGAAAATGACGATAAAAGGCATAAACATCTTAGGAATAGCTGCCAAAATCGGCGTTTTCATACTGTCAGACATATTTCTCGAAATCATCGCACGTTGTACGACCAAAAAATCTGTACACCAATAACCAAAAGACATTGCCATGCCCAAGCCCATGACAAGCCCAAATGAGTCAACACCCATCGGGTTGTCTGCTGCATTGCCCATATATTTCCAAGAAGAAGTCATTTGAGGCGATAATTTTGCGACAATACCATCCCAACCACCGACTTCGTGTAGACCGACAAAAACGACGGGCGCGATGCCAAAAACGATGAGAAAAAACTGTAAAACCTCATTGTAAACCGCACTCGTCAAGCCACCCATAAAAATATAAACCATGACGATACCAGCAGACAACAACACGGACACGTCAAAACTCCAACCTAAAATGGCTTCCAACAGCCGTGCCAGCGCATACATAGATATGCCCGACGAAAAGACAGTCATGATGCCAAAACTCAAGGCATTGACAGCGCGTGTTTTTTCATCAAAACGCAATTTCAAGTATTCAGGAACGGTGCGCGCTTTGCTGCCGTAATAAAAAGGCATCATCATAACACCCATAAAAACCATAGCGGGGATAGCACCAACCCAATAGAAATGGCTCGTCATAATGCCATATTTTGCACCCGAAGCCGCCATACCAATGACTTCTTGTGCGCCGAGATTGGCAGAAATGAACGCCAAACTCGTTATCCAAAGGGGAATAGAATGACCACTCATGAGGTAGTCGTTGCTCGATTTTATTTGCCGTTTGACGAGCCAACCCACGCCAATGACGAATAAAAGATAGAGTGCGATGATGCTGTAATCAGCGAAATGAAGGTCGAAGTGTAGCATTGTGATTCTTTCGTTTTGTTCAAGCAAGTCAATATAATATTTTGTTACAGCGTTAAATGTAATATTATTTTGTTTTTGAACAGTGCTTTTTAAGAAAGAATTTTGTTACTTGATAAAAAAATAATGAAGGGAAAGCTAAAAGCATGGCTAAGATTATTAAAAGCTATTTTAATTGTCATTATCCCTCCATTAGTCTAACAAGTTAAAAACTTTAAACTAACTTTTCAAGCAGTTTGAAGCTTTTATTTTGGTTTTCCAATAATTCTGGCTTCCATTTTTCAATCAAAGGTAATTCAAATTGTTTTTCACGATATTCATCGGGTGACATGATGGGTATGCCATGAATGATGGGATAATATCTTTGACAATGACTGCAAGTCAAAACGCCTTCTATAACGTTGTTGCTGGTGTCGGTTGTGATAATTTGGAGTGCCAAGTCTTGTTTGTCAAATGGACAGCACATTTTTTTAATAGTCTCTAATGTCATGTTTAGTGATTTTATTTATTTCACTGAAATATTTTTTTGTAATTGTTGGGACATCGTCTGATGACATAATGCCAGAGACAACAGCGATACCATTGATGGGCAATTCGGATAATTCGTTCAGATTGTTCAAATTAATGCCGCCTGCAACAAACAGTGGCATGTCTGTAATCATTCGCGCTTGCTTAACGGTGTCGAATGATACAATTTCGCATTGATTGGCTGTTAAAGACGGAAACATGGAGCAAAACGATATATAATCAAATTGATGTTCTGCTGCCCATTCAACCACGGATAAGTCGTTTGAACAAGTGATACCACTCAAAAAATGCCTACCAATGATTTGTTTTATTTCCTGAAAATTAGTAGGAATCGAATCGAAATGCACACCATCTAACAAAGTTTTAGTCAATAATTGCCAATTGTTGTTGACCAAAACAGAAACATGATTTTGGTGGCAAATGGTGCACAAAGCATTTAAAGTCGCTATCTGTTCTGCGGACAGTTTTTCAGTATTATATAATTGGACAATACCAACACCATTTTTGACTGCATCAAAAATCTTATGCATAATACGCTCTTTTTCAAGAGTCGCATCGGCAATCAGATAAAGTTCACCCACTTTGGTTGTCATTTCCAATCATTTTTTAAAGCTGTAAAAAAAGCATTCCAATAAGGGTCTTTTTGTAGGTAAATAAGCGGTTCTATCTCCCCGTTTGATGTGACAATGTGCCGACCTTTTGTTTCGTCAACCATTTCTCCGATAACCGTACAAGCAATTTGTGATTCATTCAAAGCGGCTATCACTTGTTTTTCAAAACCCGCTTTAACCGTCATCAACATAGCACCTGCGCCAATACAATTTCGAGGGTCAAGCCCAAAGAGTTGACAGACTTCATGTTGTGTCTCTGAAATTGGCATTTGATCAGGATACATCAAAACGCCATTTTTTGAAGCTGCTGCCATTTCATAAACAGCACCCAAAACACCCCCCTCAGTAACATCGTGCATTGCAGTCACTATTTTATCATTTTGATTCAATTGCGCTGCAATAAGGGCTTCTTTCAGCGAAGATGTCTGATAAAATTGTTCACACGCATCATTAAAAATACTGTGACCCAGCTTTGATTTCACCGTTTCAGGAAAACTCATCGCCAAAATAGCGACAGATGAAATCGCACATTGCTTAGAAACAAGTATCAAATCACCTGCTTTTGCACCTTTTGAGGTCAATATTTTATCTTTTTCCGCAATCGTAATAAAAGTACCCCCTCCCGAAATGGTCGAATTTTGACCTTCAATACTGCCTGTATGCCCACCCGTAATCGCTATTTTGAGGTCAGAACAAAACTGATGGATGTAATGCCAATATTCTCTGAAATCATTTTCAGATAACCAAGGCGGTAAATTCAATACAAATTGACCATACATGGGCGCAAAACCCGTTGTTGCCATATCATTTGCCATCAAATGCACCGATAGCCATGCCGACTCTTGCAATCCCAAAGAAGGAATCAAGGACAAGGGGTCACTGGTCAGTGCCATCGCTAAATTGTTGGGCAATTCGACGACAGAAACATCAACGCCAAATGCCGCACCCGTCAGTACTTCGGGGCGTGTATAACCCAATTGATGTTCAAAGATTTCTTCAAAACTGGTTTGGTCTATTTTACCTATTTTTGTCATTCTACATCATTAAATTTAATATATAAACCAAAAAAATCGCCATACGGCAAACTCCACTGTTGCACTGGAAACCATTTAGGCAGCCCTGTACAAGTCCATTCAACTGAATATTCTCGACCAACCAGTGCTTTTTCGATGATTTTCATCAAAGTTTGAGGCGTATAAAAAGTTGCCGTTACATAAAATGGGTTTTTACCAAAAGCTTGTTGAATCCGCCTTCTAAAAAATTTAGGCGTATTTCTGTTCATCATACCCATCGCAATACCATATTTGCCAACCCTCGCCGCTTCTTGAATCACTTTGACAGGGTCTTTATAATATTCAAATGTGGTTATAAAAGCCAATGAATCGAAAGTATGATTCTTGAAAGGCATGAAGTGCGAGTCCGCCATGACCAATTCCCCTTTGAATAGGTGCATCGCTTGTGCCAACATAAAAGGCGATAAGTCGCCACCTGTTGCCTCTATGCCGATTTGTTGCCACCACCGCGTAAAACGTGTTGTGCCGCAACCAAATTCCAAAAGCGTTTTCACCCTTTTGTCGCCTGAAACAAGCTGTTCCATGACTTTTTTCTGCCAAACTTCGGCTCTTTTATACCGTCCTTCATACCATTGTTCGTATGTGTCTGTATGGTCTCTGTTAAAAAACCACTCTTGACGGCTTTGCCAGTTTCTGATGTCTGGCTTCACTAATTGTTTTTCCATATTTGACAAAATAAAAAATCCACAACCCCTCAGTATGACGAGATTGTGGATATGTAAAATAATATTTTTTTATATTTTTCTGCATTTCTTACGCTGGCATTATCCAGTTCAAGTTTGCGGGTCTGTTCTCAGCCTTATTTTTTAGGCACCCCGATGCGTTTTAACAGCGGCAAATGTATTGATTTTTAAATTATTGCTAACCGAATAAAAATAAATAAAAAAGCATAACCGAAAAAAAGTCTAAATACTTTTATTTCATAAGACACTTTTAAGTCATTCGTAAGCGGACTTAATCATTAGCAAATGCTACCTTAGATTATTCACTCCAAGCGTTCTGTCCTTTGTATGGCATTTCGCCATCATATCCGCCTGGAATTGGGTCATAAACCAATAAGTCTTTATCTACTTTTTCAGACGTGAAGTAAGCCATCAATGTCAACCCTTTCAATCGGCGATAAAAAGTAATCGGATCTGGTTTTTCGACCAAAGTGATACCCCACATCGTCGGCGGAAACTTAGCCGCTTCCTTGTCCATTTTCAACAATAAAGCCTCCCGTTGTTCTTTTGAGCATTCGTCGAAATACTTGCCGTTGGTTTTCTTACACGTTTCTTCCAATTTGTCAAGCCCTGCCACGAAGTCTTTTTGCTCGGCTTCGGACAGCATTTTTTTCAAGACTTTGTCTAAAAATTGTGGTACACCGATGTCTTTTGCACCCGGCGTTGTGGTACGTGGCAATATGGTTTCCGTCATTTCTGCCAACGTATTTGCTTGATTTTTTGTAAAAAACTCTGGGTTCCAGTCCAAAGCAACGTTTCTTGTTTCGTTTTTACAAGAAATAAAGGTTTCTGTTAAAGCCCCTGCGGTTATGGCATAACCGAACAAAAGAGCCGTATTTTTTATAGCTGTTCTACGTTTCATGTCTTTTTAGTTATGAATGTTTTTTGTCATTCTGAACGAAGTGAAAGAATCTGTATTTGATAACATTTAGATTCTTTCACTTCGTTCAGAATGACAAAAAAAACATAGTGACTCATTGTTTATCAATTAATTAAAGTTCTTTTTTATTCAACGCTTTAACGGCGAAATCAACCGCCCGCGCCGTCAAAGCCATATACGTTATCGAAGGATTGACGCACGAGGATGATGTCATACACGCCCCGTCAGTAACGAAGACATTTGGCACAGCATGAATCTGATTATTGCCATTCAAAACCGACATTTTAGGGTCACGACCCATACGCGCTGTACCCATTTCATGCACACCATTGCCGAAGCCGCCCGCATTGTCAAATTTGAAAACGTCTTTAAAACCTGCATTTTCAAGCATTTCTGCTGCATCATTTTTGATTTGTTCGCGCATTTTCATCTCATTGTCTTTCAATTCGGCACTGAAAACCAATTGCGGCATCCCAAAAGCGTCTTTTTTATCTTTATCCAAACGCACACTGTTGTCATGGTTGGGCAAAATTTCGCCAAAGCCCATGAGCTGCATGTTCCAACTCCCTGGTTTGAGAAGCCCATCTTTGAAAGCTGCACCGACCCCCTCAGTATTATTGCTTCCTCGACCCCAATTCTGACGTTCTCCAAAGCCTTGATAACCAAAACCACGTAGGAAATTAGGATTTTTGGACTGCGCATCAATATTCACATAACGTGGAATGTATATGCCTGTTGGGCGACGACCCTTGTAGTATTGGTCTTCCATGCCCTCAAACGAAGCCTTTGCGCCGATGTGGTAATGATGATCCATGATATTATGACCCAATTCGCCACTGTCGTTGCCCATGCCATTTGGGAAACGATTGGAAGTAGAATTCAACAAAATTTGGGTAGATGCCAACGTAGAAGCACAACAGAAAATGACTTTTGCATAAAACTCAACCATTTGCTTCGTTTCGCTGTCAATGACGCGGACACCCGTTGCTCGATTCGTTTTTTCATCTAAAATGATGGAATGAACAATCGAATTAGGACGAATAGAAAAGTTTTTGGTTCTATTTGCCGCTGGCAAAGTGGCTGAATTACTGCTGAAATACGCGCCATAAGGGCAACCACGCGAGCAACGATTGCGATATTGACACTGACCACGACCCAATTCCAAATGCCACGGCTGTGGTTCAGTTAAATGCGCCACACGACCAATCGTTACGGGGCGACCTTTGAATTTTGAAGCAACCTCTTTTTTGAAGTGTTTTTCTAAGCAATTCATTTCCATCGGTGGCAAAAAATAACCATCAGGCAAATGCGGCAGTCCCAATTTTTCGCCACTGACCCCGACAAATTTTTCGACATACGTGTACCACGATTCAAGGTCTTTGTAGCGAATAGGCCAGTCAACGGCGATACCTTCTTTGGCATTGGCTTCAAAATCTAAATCGCTCCAACGATAGACTTGTTTACCCCACGTTATGGATCGACCGCCGACATGATTGCCCCGAATCCAATCAAACCGCTTTTCTTCGACATAAGGGTTTTCGAGGTCGTCGGTAAAAAAATGCTTAGTTGAATCGCCCACAAAACCACTACGGATTTGAATATGATACTTTTTTATGTCTTCTGGACTCAAACCGCCTCGCAAATCCATTTCCCAAGGTTCGGTCATCATTGTTGGATAGTCTTCGACGTGGTTGACCATGCGCCCTTTTTCAAGTACGAGGGTATTAAGTCCTTTCTCACACAACTCTTTCGCTGCCCAACCACCACTCATGCCTGACCCAATGACAATCGCATCATAAGTACTGCTTTTGTTTAATGTTGTATTTAAATTCGCCATAATAAAATTTTGTTTTAAGTGCCAAATGTAATTAATAATTTTACTTTTTTGTATTTGAACCCCCTCAGTATTTTGATAATTTTACAAATGGACAGGCTGTAAGCACATAAAAAAGACGGTGTGAAAGTTCATCACACCGTCTTCCAAAAATAGCTGTTTAGCATCAAATTACACAACTATCTCTTGACACAACTCCACTAAAACCCCATTCGTCCCTTTCGGATGCAAAAAACAAACGAGTTTATTGTCCGCCCCACGTTTAGGTTCAGCGTTCAAAAGCGTAAAACCTTCCGCTTGCAGACGTGCCATTTCTGCCCGAATGTCCGTAACATCAAAGGCAATGTGGTGAATACCTTCGCCTTTTTTATCAATAAATTTGGCAATCGGACTGTCAGGATTTGTCGCTTCTAGCAATTCTATTTTAGAATCCCCAACCTTAAAGAACGATGTCATCACCCCCTCAGTAAGAACGGCTTCCATCTTGTAATGCGGCACGCCGAGTAGTTTTTCAAAGAGATTATTACTCGTTTCAATGCTTTTGACAGCAATGCCTATGTGTTCTATTTTATTTGTCATCGTTATTGGTTATTCGTTATTCGTTATTCGTTATTGGGGACTGGTTACTTGTTATTAGTAAGTAACCAGTCCCCAATAACGAATAACGAGTTAAAGTCTGCTTTTATAAGTACGATAAACCACTGTTGCCATCGAATCCAGAGCCCATACTGAGGGGTAGAGAGACGGGTCGCATCGAGCCGCACCTGATACATCAAAGCGGGACGTATCGCCTGTACTAAATACCACCTCGATATTGAAACTGTTCATCCCCACACAAGGTTGTTTGCCTGGGTTTACATCCAAACCATCTTCGGCAAGTTCGGCAATTTTGTCAATTTCATCACGCATGGCTTCGCGATTCTCTGCATTAATGAGCATATTGCTTTGGTTTTCACTGACATAAGTGCCTGTTTGTTCTGTATAAGCGAACAAAATATTGTCAGAATTTTTAAATGTCATAACAAAACGACGAATAGTTGGCACAGGAACGACCGCACCATTGTCAACTAAAATGACCTCTCTGACTTGTTTTGAAGTGCTTTTTTCACTCAATGCATTTCTATCGTTTTCATTAGACTTAGTATTCATGTCAAAACAAGCAGATACTAAAAATAGCATTAAGATAAAAACCGTGTTTTGGCGAAATTTTGGATTAAAAGGTAGTGATTTCATATTCATTTTTAGTTTTGGATTAAAAATATAGATTCGTTTTCAAAATGATTATTTCTTCTTTCTTTTCTGCCAAACTTTATTCACCTTCCAACCCAACCAAGCCGTTCCTGCACCTAAGGCTGCACCGGCCAAAACATCTGTCGGATAATGTACACCCAAATACATCCGCGAATAACCGGTCAAACCTGCCCAAGCAAAAGATGGCACTATAACGTACCATTTGGGATAATTCAAACTCAAAGAAGTCGCTAACCCAAAAGCCGCTGATGTATGTCCACTCGGAAACGAAGGCGACCCCTCAGTATCCAACGCATTAATATCAGGATAAGTGATGTAAGGACGCGGACGTTTGATGATGTATTTCAAGGCATAAGTCTCGACAATCGTAGCGGCAACTGATGCACCTATGACAAGCGATTTGTTTTGTAAATCCTTGTCGTGCTCTATCAAACCAATACCTAACATGAGTATAGGAGTACCAACGCTTATATAGCCCGCTGTATTTGAAATAAAATGGTTAAAACCATCATCGGCAGGGCTGCGGCGTTTTGAAATATTTTTAAGTATTTGATAGTCAGTGTTTTGTGCTTGCGTTTCTACAGTAGAAATGGAGAAAAGAAACAAAATTATTAACGTTAAGAAGTGGGTGTTAAGCGGTTTTTTCATCATCAAGTGTTAAAGTTTTGAGCAAGTACGAAAAAAAACGTAGTAAAATTTGAAACTACGATGGTTGTCGTACTATATTTGTCGTAGTTAGAAATCAGATACAAAGTAACGCAGACACAATGTCTTTTTATTAAAAAAATAAAATTTTGATTTTATGGCAAATCAATTTGTAAAACCCACAGAGGCAGAACTCGAAATACTGCACATTTTATGGGCTAACGGTTCGCAATCTGTTCGGTTCGTCAACGACAAACTGAACGAACACCGAGACCCCTCAGTAGGGTACACGTCAACGCTGAAAACGATGCAAGTGATGAACGATAAAGGCTTGCTCGTGCGTGACGATTCGGCACGTTCACATATATATAGTGCCGCGATTCCGCAAACAGAAACGCAACGCAATTTGGTCAATCACTTTGTCGAATCCGCTTTCAAAGGGTCTGCGATGCAACTCGTCATGGAGGCTTTGGGCAATCACAATGCGTCAAATGATGAATTGGCAGAAATCAAGGCATTGATTGAGCAAATGGAAAAAAAATAATCTTTCATTCATAAATCTTTAAAAATGAATTGGTTACAAAATATTTTACCACCTAATTGGACTTATGCGCTGGGCTGGACAGTCGTTCACTCGCTTTGGCAAGGCTTGCTTATTGCTTCCGTCATGGCTTTTTTGATGATGGGATTGCAACGCAAATCGGCTGCTTTGCGCTATCGCGTGGCTTTTGGCGCGCTGTTCACGATGTTCCTTTCAGCCATCGGTACGTTTGTTTTTTTACTTGAAAAAGCGACTTATACCGAACCTGACAACTTCTATGAGGCGTTGATACTGAGGGGTCTCATTTTTGAGGCATCTGTTGACAATCAACCACTTATGCAGCAATTGAGTTTGTTTTTCAACGAAAACCTGTACCTCATTGTTACGATTTGGCTCATGGGTGTTACCTTTTTTACACTCCGCTTAATGGGCGGATTGATGTATGTGCAACAATTGCGTACAAAACAATTGGTTTCACTGTCTGCCGAATGGCAAAGCCGTATGAATTTTTTCAAAAACAAGCTCGGTGTGCGTTATGCGGTTTCGCTTGCAGAATCGGCTTTGGTGAGCGTACCGATGGTCGTTGGCTGGCTTAAACCATTGATTCTCATGCCAATAGTTACGGTCAATAGTATGTCAACGGCACAAGTTGAAGCCATTTTAGCACATGAATTAGCACATATCGCTCATCGTGATTATTTACTAAATATTGCACAATCCGTCATCGAAATTCTGTTTTATTATCACCCTGCCGCTTGGTGGATTTCGGCAAATATCCGAGCCGAACGTGAAAATCGTTGCGACGATGTAGCCGTTTTGCTCTGTGGTAACTCCCTCACTTATGCCAAAGCCTTGCTGTCGTTGCAAGAAATGCAACTGCACAATGTCCGAACCTACGGACTTGCATTGACTCTCGCAGGTAAAAACAAGCATTTTTTATTGAAAAGAATTAAACGTATTTTAAATCAGCCACAAAATCGCTCTAACATCATGGAAAAGCTCATTGCAACTGCTTTACTTTTAGCTGTCGTTACAGCCCTGTCTTTTGGTAACAACAAGACGATTTCAAGGACTCAATCAGAAAAAACACCCCCCTCAGTATCTTCGCTCCTTTCAACCGATACTTTGCCACCCAAAGGCAAATTGACGATTATGAAAGAAGATGGTGACAAAAAGGTAGAAATGAAAGTTGAAGACGGCAACATCACACAACTCAAAATTGATGGAAAAGACATTCCAAAAGAAGATTTTGACAAGTATGAAGACGTTACGGACGGTCTATTGTACGGTATGCCAACGCCGCCAGTGCCGCCAACGCCACCCACAGCACCTATGCCACCGACTCCTTTTGGTGCGCCTATGCCGCCCACTGCACCTACACCGCCTACACCGCCTGCTTTTCCAAGAACGACTTTGAAAAAGGAAAAAGACAGCGAAGGCAATACCATTTTGAAGATGAAAAAAGGCGATGGTTCATATTCTGAAATCAAAATAACGACTGACAAAGAGGTGTTTATTGACGGTAAAAAAATGGAAGAAGGAAAGGATATGAAGCTCAATTTAGGCGATAATTCATTCTATCATTTCAATTTTGACAATGATTGGGCTAAAAGTTTTGAGGGTTTTGAGAAATTTAATTTTGACAATCATTTCGATTTTGTGATGCCAAAAATAAAAATGAAAGGCTTAGAAGGTGATTTGTTCCGCCACCCACGCAGTTTCTATTTTATGGACGGAGACAGTACCCAAATGGGTGAAGGGAATGACAGTACAAGGGTTTATAAATTTAAAAATAAACTAAAGTATGATTTTAATTGGTCAAATGAGGATACAGAACGCATGAGAGAAAATGCTAAACGCATGGCAGAAGAAGCACGACGTGCTGCTGAACGCTACCGTCAAGATGCCCAAAGACTGCAACGTGATGCCCAACGTTTATCGCGTGAACAGCAACAATTGATGCGTGAAAAAGCCAAAGAATACCAATATCAATATGGCGATGATAGAAGGCAAGAAAGGAAATTGGAACTGAGCAGTTTAAGAAAGGCGTTTGAAAATGAATTGGAAAAAGATGGTTTTCTGAAAAATGGCAATAAAAAATATGATTTTGAATTAAATGATAAATCATTGAAAATCAATGGTAAAGAACAGTCAAAGGCCATGCACGAGAAGTATATGAAGCTGTATCAAGAGCAATCAGGCTCGCGTGCAAAAGGTAATTTTAATATCCGTTTTAATGAGGATTGATATTTTTTTGAAAAAAAGTAAGCCGATACTGAGGGGTCTCTGTATCGGCTTGTTTTTATGAAGGAGAGAATTTTTGCTACGATAAAGTTTCGTTTAAAAGAAACTTTATCGTAGCTTTGTTGTAAACATGCAAAATATATGGACAACTTATTTGATATCGTATTTTTAGACGAGGCGTTTGAATTTTTACGCAGCCTTGATAAAAAGCATTATGAGAAAATTCTTTATAATATTCGTAAAGCGCAGAAAGAACGTGACCCTGAATTGTTTAAGAAATTGAATGATGAAATCTGGGAATTTAGGACGCTTTATCAAGGTTTACAATATCGTTTATTGGCATTTTGGGACAAGACAGATGCTAAAAATACATTAGTTATTTCGACACATGGTTTTATAAAAAAGCGCAGCAAAGTGCCTGAAAATGAAATTTACAAAGCCCAACAATTGAGAGCAAATTATTTTGAGGAAAAACAAAAACTTAAAAAGAATAAAAAATGAAAATATACACATTAGACGCAGTTCAAGATGAACTTATTGGGAAAGTTGGAACGCCCAACAGAGATAAGTTTGAATATGAATTAAAAATGGATTTAATAGGTAAAGCCATTAAACAAACACGCAAAGAACGAAATTTGACACAAGAAGAATTGGGTAAACTTATTGGAGTTCAAAAGTCTCAAATTTCAAGGCTTGAAAGTAACGCAAGTAATGCAACCGTTGATACTTTAATGCGCGTTTTTACGGCTTTGCAAGCGAAAGTGAAATTTCAAGTAGAATTATCAAGCTTAAATATCAGTATTGGACAATAAATAAGGGTAGTTACTTATCCTGACAAAGTAATTTCGGATTAAATTTTCAAAAACAAACCGATACAGAGACCTTTCAGTATCGGCTTGTTTTTTTTATTTTTAACCCTCTTTTCTATAAATCCGTGCTTCACCCGCTTGCATTTTTTCTAAATTTATAATCGTATTCGTGACGCCCAAAGTATTATCAAATGACGTACCCCAATCTAATGTTGTAAATTCCAAAATCAAGTTCAAACCGCTTTTATACTGAGGGGTAGGTATAGTGATTTGTGTCGCATCATTTTCGGTATCTAAATTGACAACAAATACCCAATTCCCTGCTGACCAAACGATAATTTTGTTTGAATTATCAGAAGAAGGTAATTGTAACCATGTTACTTTCTCGTTTTTTATCAAAGGTAAAAGCCATTCTGAAACAGAACGCATTCTGTCGAGACGACTAAAAAGTGGCCGGTTTTTGCCCCAAACATAGTCGCCTGATGTTGCATTTTCGCCTTCATCAAGATGAAAAACGTAGAGTTTTGTGTAATGCTCATTGGGTGCAGGAGTCGGGTGCGGGTCGCGTAATTCAAAACCTAAACCCATATAACTTGGCATTTCTGTTAGAAACAAAGCGATGAAAAAACGAGCTTCGTTGCCACGCAGATAAAATGCATCAAAACGCGGGTCGTCTTTGTCACCTGTCATTATCGTGAAATTGGGCGCAACAGTTCGGTTGTGTAAAATATCCAAATAACGATTAAATTCATTCATAAAACGTTCAGAGCCAACAACCATACCTTGTAAATCGCCTAATGTCGTATCTGAATCGGACAATTCGAGGTGCGTCACTTCATCGCCATAAGCCATAACACCAGGAGGCGCAAGGAATGTTTCAGCAAATGAGCCAAAATGAGGTATCTGTTTGGCAACCGTTTTTTTGATAAAACCTAAAATATCGTAGTATTCATCGGCTTCTGTCGGTACACCTTCAGGTCGCATTTGCACGTGAGCCATATCGCTACGCATGAAATCCATATTGTATTCGGCAGCAATGTCTGCATAGTGTTGTGCCACATAAGCCCACGTTTCGGTACGTGGTTTGGTAAAATCAATTGCCCAATCAACATTATTATCGCGGTTTTCATACAACTTAAAACGGGTCAAAGGACCAAAAACACGGCTAAATGCTTCGGGCTTTGTGATGCGATAATCTTTCCACGCACGTCCTTTGTCGTCAATCGTTGCGACCCCCTCAGTATCAACGGCTAATCCACGATAAGGCGGACCCATCGTCGCAGGAACGGTTTCAAAATGATGTTCATACAAAAACTGAATCAAAGCTTGACGGCGTTCCAACCGCTCACCATATTCATTGGGTTTGCCAAACATTATTTCAAGTCGTTCACTTTCAGGTATTTTGTAGAAAAAATCGTCTTTTGAAAGTAGTTTTACTGAGGGGTCTTCTTTTTTTAAAAAATCAAGAATCAAACCCTGTACAACTTCATGCAAATTATTGTCATGTCTAACAATATCATTGTCAACTCTTTGCAACCATTCAAAATGTTGGGGGTTCGCCAAAACAGGTTCAGAATAACGGTCGGTATGAGGAATAACATCCATGCCCACCGTAAAACCTAAACCATGAAGTAGGTTAATAACAACTTTTAACTGTTTTTCAACGGTATCTAAATGCGGCAAAATACGGTGCATTTCGCTGCTGAAAAACTTAGGATTGATTTCCCAACTCGAAATACCATACAGACTCGCAACGACACCCGGTTCCCAAATGGGTAACAAATGAATGCAGTTTTGCGCCTTTGGCAGTGTCAAAGCGTATTTCACAACGTGCCAAAAAGAGCCAATTGTGCGGACATTGATGCCGACTATATTCGTTTTTTTGAGCCAACTGCTGTGTTGCGTGCTTGGGTTTTCGGGAATTATAATTGGGGTTTTGACTGTATTTTCAGAATTTATAGCTTCAAAATACGTCTCGCCCAATTTTTTTTCTAATAAAAAGACAGCTTGATAACCTGGTAAACGGAGGGCTTCGATTGGTAAGAGATTTGAAATAAATGAACGTGAACCCGAAAGATACGGCTCAACATTTTCTCTGTTTATTGGCATGGTTGCGTTATGTTTTTATTGTTTAAGACATTGAAAATCAATTAGTTAATTTAATTTCAATAAATGCTTAAATTTTTGATAGTTGTTTAGAAAATTACTTATTTTTATACATTGGTACAAAATACGCTATTAAAAAGGAGAACGGAACGCTTCTCTCCAAAAAATAAAAATGTTGTGGTATCATTTTTGTTTAAGTGAATAGTACCAATAAAATAGTGCACAAAAGTAAATTATTTGGATTATTGGATGTGTGAGATTACCTTTGTAATCACTTATGAGTTTAAAAGGCATAGTCGGAAGCCTTGAAGTTTTGTGGTTCTATTTGTCTTTGAGTTTATCCATTCAGCTTTCCTTCCTATCTTTTTCGTTCCACTCATTTTCAACATTGTATTTTAATTTTGTATTTTATCATTTCTTTAATTTTTTTCGATGAATATTTTTGTTGCAAAACTAAACTTCAGCACCGACAGCGATGGGTTGCGTGAAGCATTTGAGCAGTTCGGCCAGGTCGAATCTGCTAGCGTAATCACTGACCGCGAAACGGGTCGTTCGAAAGGCTACGGCTTTGTCGAAATGCTTGATGATAGTGAAGGTGACGCAGCTATCAAGGTCCTTGACGGTAGCGATATTGATGGCAACACAATTGTAGTTAAAAAAGCTGAACCACGCGAATCTCGCGGCGGTGGTGGCAGTCGCGGCGGCGGCAATCGTGGTGGTGGTGGCTACGGCGGCGGTGGTAATCGCGGCGGTGGTGGTGGCTACGGCGGCGGCGGTGGAGATCGTCCACGTCGTGACGATGGCGGCGGCAGCCGTTGGAGTCGCTGATCACAAATTTGACACAACAACTTTTCGTTTGTATAGAAACGGCGAGTCATGGAAACGTGGCTCGCCGTTCGCTTTTGCTAAAAAAGACATAGTTTTGCCCTAAAAATAAAACAATGAAAAGAACAACTCTTTACCTCCTACTTTTTGCCTTTGGTCTCTTCACAAGTACCCCCTCAGTATTTTCTCAAAATCAGAGCAATACTAAACTCATTTCAGGTCCAATGCTCGGTTATGTAGAACATCGAGAAGCTCAAATTTGGCTCGAAGTGGCTCAAAATGTTCAAAAAGTAGAAATTCAGTATAATATCGTAGGCAAACTGACGATTTCAAAAGTGCGGGTTGATGCCAACAAATTGGGGCAACCTTACAACCCTGTCAAATTAACGCTCGGTGCTTTGGCGATGGATACGCCTTATGAATATCAGATTTGGCTCGATGATGTCAAGCAAAAATTTGATTTTCCATTGACTTTTCATACCCGACACCTTTGGGAATGGCGCAAACCGGCACCTGATTTCACCTTTTTGCTCGGCTCTTGTTTTTATCTGAACGACCCGTCGTATGACCGTCCTGGCAAACCGTATGGACAAGACCCACACATTTTGGAGACCATGGGTAATATGCCTTCCGATTTTATGCTGTGGTTGGGCGACAATTTGTATTTGCGTGAAGCAGATTATTCTTCAGCTTCGGGTATCGCTTACCGTTATTCGACCAATTTTAGGGATAAAAACATGCAAAAACTAAGGGCAACACGTGCCAATTACGCTATTTGGGACGACCACGACTATGGACCAAACGACTCGGACGGCAAATTTGAACTCAAAGAAGTATCCATGGCACATTTTAAAAACTATTGGGCAAACAAGACGTTTGGCGAGTCTGACAATGCGGGGACATATCACAAATTCAAGTGGAG
>JAYSQG010000233.1:0-2035 GCA_043721685.1 Saprospiraceae bacterium
TGCGGGCAGCGATTTTGGAACACCTTCTAAAACGGATTTTTTACCTTCTTTCAGCTTCAATCTTTCCCAATTCGCTTTCACTTCTTCTTCATCCTTGACTATCACGTCACCATATATATGTGGATGTCGTGAAATCAGTTTTTCGCAAATCGCATTCAGTGAATCGGCAATGTCAAATGCGCCTTTTTCATCACCAATTTTGGCATAAAAAGTCATGTGCAACATCAAGTCGCCAATTTCTTCACTGATACCTTTGAGGTCATTGTCCAAAATGGCATCAGCGAGTTCATAAGTCTCTTCAATGGTCAAATTGCGCAAACTTTCGAGGGTTTGTTTTTTGTCCCACGGGCATTTTTCGCGGAGGTCGTCCATGATGTCGAGCAATCGTCCGAAAGCATCGAGTTTAGCTTGTTTTGAATTATTAGGCATATTGATATTTTTATATTTTTGGTAAAATTAAACACAAAATACTGTGCTTGCATCCCGATTAGTCGGGAAGGGGGGCTATTTTAAAAAAAAAATTGCCGCTAACTAATAAAAGTCAGCGGCGAGGGATGAAGTGTTTGAAGCGGCATTCTTCTATTTCTTCTGCGCTAAAGTTTGAATAGCGATCATTTGTTTCATTGTTTTATCCATCCCTTCGGTCGAGCCGTCAAGGAAAATGACGTTGCCTTTACTTTCTGTTGCAAAGTTTTTAATCGCTTCTGTCCACATCGTAAACAGCAAAATCGAACTGTCAAGTTTGGCATCTTCCATTTCTTTAGCGGCATCAGCCATACCGCGTGCCACTTCTTGACGGAACAACGCCACGCCTTGACCCCTCAGTTGTGCCGCCGTTTTTTCAGCTTCGGCAGAGATACGTATCGCGTTGCCGTCGGCTTCTGCGCCTTTGGTTTTGGTAATCAAAAGAGCTTGACCTTCATTTTCAGCAGCTGCTTTCAGGTTGTTAGAGGCAACCACTTTCGCCATTGAACGGGTGATTTCTTCATCAAAATTGATGTCATTGAGTTGTAAATCAATGAGATGATAACCCCAATCTTCCAAAACATGGTCCAATTGGTCTTTCACATCGTGAACAATATCGCGGCGCAAGCCCAATATTTCCGCTTGCTTGCGGGTCGCCACATAACCACGCACCGAGCCTTCGACGGTTCTGATGAGCGATTGCATAAAATTGGCATCGTTGATGAATTTAAACGCTGCTTTTTTCACAGTCTCTTCATTGTCGTCCATGACGGCAAAAATGATAAGAGTTTTGAAATGCACATTCGCTTGGTCTTGCGTAATGGCTTGAAATTCAATCTCTACGGATTTGTTTTGCGTAGAAATACGTTTAAAGACTTGCTCAATAAATGGTATCCGAAAGTTCAAACCCGGCTTCATCATGCGTTGATATTTGCCGAAAATCGTCACCACTCCGACTGTTCCTTGTTGAACTGTTACGAAAGCACCCGTACCAACGAGTGCGAGTAAAATAATGATATAAATGCCCATAATTGACTTATATGAATTTTTTGTTTAGAAAAAATGGTTTGACTATTAAACAGCTATAAAGGAAATGTCTTTTATTGAAATTTGGTAAATTATTTTTGATTTTTGTGAAAATATTGAAGGAATGTTCAGAATGAATGAACAGAACGCTGTTTTTGAGATTAAAAAATTGAGGAAGTATTAACGCGGTGGGAAAGCAGTTTGCAATGGATGAAAAGCCGTTTACAATGGATGAAATCAAGTAAGTACAGCCGTGATTTGATTTTACTTTTCCCTAAGACAGCCCTATTGTCTTAAATTCAAAAATAATATAACTGTATTATCTCATTTCTGTATCTAACATTATAGCAGTATTTTGCAGAAACATTACTGTTAAAGTTTATTTTTTGTTTGATAATTAAATTTTGTTGTAGATACCTTTGTGTAACAGAAATCTATTTTAACTACTCATGTTACGCATTGTTTTATTTTAAGCCCGTTAGGGCTGACACCGTTTATAGAAAAGTAAATCAAGCCATTTTTCTAAGGTGCGTAGCGCCGTCAC
>JAYSQG010000234.1:0-15941 GCA_043721685.1 Saprospiraceae bacterium
CTGTTCCAAACTGTTCCAAACTGTTCTGATTATTTCCTTTCTCTTACTAAACTGTGGTACATTATTAATGTCTCAAACTAAAGGTTCTCGTTTTATTCCAACTTTTGCACGAAAAGACAATACGGCTATTGCTTCGCGTACGATTGAGGTAAAAGAACATGGCTGGTTGTATTTCAGAAAAAATGCTAAAGTGAAACCCAAAGAACTTTTTTCAACTTATCGTGAAGCAATGGGCTTAGGTAAAGAAGATGAAATGAAAATAATCAAAAGCCAAGAAGACGACAAGGGTTATGCTCACATCATTTACGAGCAACGCTACAAAGGCATTTTAGTCCAAAATGCGGGATTTTCGGAGCATTTTAAAAATAACAATGTCGAAGTGGCACATGGAAAAATTATCGAAAAGCTCAATATTGATGTTGTTCCGAGCCTTAAAGAAGAGGCTGCCCTGCAAATCGCTTTAGATTCTATTGGTGCAAAGGAGTATGCTTGGCAAAACCCAAAAGCTGAAAAAGCACTGCAAATAGAAACTAATGACCCTTCCGCTACCTATTTTCCAAAAGGTCAATTGGTGATTACAAATGTGAAAAATGAAATCTTTTTAGCTGAAAACTACCGATTAACTTGGGTTTTTGAGGTAAATTCTTCAATGCCAAGAACCAATCAATACATTTATATAGATGCACATACTGGTAAAGTTATTAAAAGAGGAGATACTGAACGCCATAATGGTCCTGCACAGACACTTTATTATGGCTCTCAGAATATTGACACCCAATTTCAAGGATTTTGGTATGGCAATAATTTTCGATTAATGGCTGATGATAATGGTAGAAATATTCATACTAAAAAAGGCTCAGGTGGATGGAACTCTCTTGGAGAAGTACATGATGCTGATGATAATTGGACTGGTGAAAATACTAATGCAACAACTGCTCACTGGGTAGTTTCTAAGGCTTGGGACTTTTATCAAGGATATTTCAATAGGGATGGCTGGGACAACTCAGGAACTCGGTTATTGGTTCAAGCGGAGCAAAATAGTATTGGTGATACCAGATCTACTCTATTTAATGGAAATTGGATAATAAAATTTGGCTTTAACCTCATCACAACACAGCACGAATCAACATTGGACATAGCTGCACATGAATTTACTCATGGTGTTTTAGAAACTACTTGTGGACCTGGTTCTGGAAATATTGGCGCAAAAGGAGAGAATGGCGCACTGGCAGAATCATTAGGCGATATTATGGGTTTAATGGCAGAAAGATATGCATTGGGCGATTCACCTAATAATCTAACTCATGGTGAAGATTGTGGGTTTGTTTTTAGAAGATTTGATTCAAGAGGTTTTAATAATCCTGCACCAGGGGCAAGTAGTAGACCTTTTCCTACTGTTTATCTCCAAGAAGGAGCGTGGATAGATGCTGTAACCGGTATTGATAACGGCGGAATACACCACAATTGTGCTGTTATGAATTTTTGGTTTTATTTATTAACAAACGGAGGAACACAAAATAACATTACTGTTAACCCTATTGGTTATGATAAAGCCGCTCAAATCGTTTATCGAGCTATAAATTGTGGCTACTTGTCAACTACTACTGATTTCTTTGGCGCACGAGAAGCCACAATGAGAGCGGCACTTGAGCTATACGGAGGGTGTACGACAGAAGATATTGCGGTTGCGAATGCATGGGCTGCAGTAAATGTGGGTGGTATTAAACTCTGTCCCGTTTCAATATATGGACCCAATAATTCAGATGTTATTTGTGTACCGATAAGTAATTTTACTTATTATTTCAGTGCATCAGAGTTTTCAAATAGTACATTTTCATGGACTTATCCAAACGGTTGGACAGCTCAAGCTTCAGGCAATTATTTAGGTGTTTCTTCTTTTGGGTATTCGACTGTGGGTGATTATGAAGGCGTAATGGCAACTTCAAATCTAACACAACAAACAGGTACTTTTTATGTTTCTTTCGAAGACTGCAGTAGTTATTCTATAAGAAGAAATGACGAGCCTACTCAATCTATCCATAATTTTAAAGCCTATCCAAACCCTGTTGTTGATAAATTAACTTTAGAATTCCCACAAAATGAAGAAATTCAGAGTATTTCAATTTTTGATAACTTAGGAAGATTAGTATTGTCAAAAAAAATTGAATCAAAACGTATAGAGATAAATGTAGCAGATTTTAGTTCGGGTTTATACTTAATTAGAGCGTTAGGAGAATATAGTAATTATACTTTTTCATTCATTAAAAAATAACGACAATGAAAAAGTATTCAACTCTATTTTGCTTGTTCTTATTTACAAATGTTTTTGCACAGAAAAATGATATAAGTATGGGTATTTCAACATTCAATCATTTCGATAATTTTGGATTTAAAATTACTGATGGTATTGAAAGTCGATATAATATACTAATTCAGCTTTCTCAAACATTAACTTTGCATTATGATAGGTCTATAAACAAAAAAAATAGTTTTTCACTAATGTTAAACGGTTTTACAAATGAATATCAGAGTGATAAATTTGAACGAATTCGTGGCATTTATAATAGAAATTTTTGGTCTTTTTGTTTATCTTATAAATATCAGTTAATACAATTCTGGAAAAAACGGATAACTATTTCAAGTGCTTTTGGACCTATATATCGTTATGGTGGCGAAGTTTACTTTATAGAGTATATCATTATTGCTGGAGTGAATCCTCAAAAGAAATCTCGTGAATATGGTCTAACTCTAAATGATTTAGGAACTAATGTAGGTATGGAAACTCGACTAAAAGTTTACAAATCATTATTTTTAAATTCAGAAATAAATTACTCAAATTATTTTATTGGTAAAGACTTTAAAAAAAACTATAGTGGTGGTGTTCAAAAAAACAAGAATGTTCTTTCTGCTACATTATCTCTTGGTTTTAGTTTTTAAAAGCATATAATGTAACCTAAAACGCCTTTCGCTTCAAACCCGAAAGGCGTTTGTTTTACCCCCTCAGTAAAACAGTCAGAAAAGACAAGGATTCAACGATTTTTGAAAAAAAAATAGATTTAATAATAAAAACGCCTACTTTTGCCGTTGATTTTGAAACAAAATTGTAGTGAAAACAGTTAGTTAATTGTCAAAATATTGATAGTCAATACTTTAAATAGAAAAATTAGATAACTCACCACGACTAATTTAAAACAAATAATGTTATCGCATGGCAAAAAATCTGCTCATAGTCGAATCACCTGCTAAGGCAAAAACGATAGAAAAAATTTTAGGTGCTGATTTTAAAGTCGTTTCCAGCTTCGGTCACGTCCGAGACCTCGAAAAAGGAGGCTTAGGGGTGGATGTGAAAAATAAGTTTAAACCCAATTATGTCGTTACGCCCGACAAAACAAAACTTGTCAGCCAGCTCAAAGCAGAAGCCAAAAACTCTGAAGAAGTGTGGCTCGCAACGGACGAAGACCGCGAAGGGGAAGCCATCTCATGGCACCTTTGCGAAGTCCTCAAACTCGACCCACGCCATACTAAACGCATCGTTTTCCGTGAAATCACGAAACCTGCTATCCTAAAAGCGGTTCAAAACCCACGTACTGTTGACCTTGCGCTCGTTGATGCACAACAAGCACGACGTATTCTTGACCGTCTTGTTGGCTTTGAATTGTCTGAGTTGTTGTGGAAAAAAGTGAAAGGCGGCTTGTCTGCGGGTCGTGTTCAGTCTGTTGCAGTTAAATTGGTCGTCGAAAAAGAACGTGAGATTCAAAAGCATACAGCAAAACCTTTTTTCAAAATTGATGCGCAGTTTCTTGTGCCAAACAAACAAGACAAGCAAATTACGCTCAAAGCGGAATCGCCTGAACGTTATGAAAATGAAGGGGGGGCAAAAGGATTTTTGGAAAAATGTCGTGGTGCAGACTATAAAATTGCAAAAATTGAAGTCAAACCGCTTAAACGAAAGCCAACTGCGCCGTTTACAACCTCTACTTTGCAACAAGAGGCAAGCCGTAAATTGGGCTTTTCGGTGAATAGAACGATGCAAAATGCGCAAAGGCTTTACGAAGCAGGACACATTACTTATATGCGTACCGACTCGACAGTTTTGAGCGAAACGGCTTTATTGGCGATTGCAAATGAAATTGAAAATTCTTTTGGTACGGAATACGTTCAAACACGCCGTTTCAAAACAGGTAAAGAATCGGCGCAAGAGGCGCACGAAGCGATTCGCCCAACATACATCGAAAAACGCAATGTATCTGGTGACCGTGACGAACAACGCTTATATGAGTTGATTTGGAAACGGACGATTGCTTCGCAAATGGCAGATGCAGAATTGGAAAAAACGGTGGTTGACATCGCTATTTCAACGATTCCGTCTTCAAAACTCGTTGCCGAAGGTGAAGTTATTAAGTTTGATGGCTTTTTGAAGGTCTATCTCGAATCAAAAGACGAAGACGATGAGGATGCGAAAGGCGTTTTGCCCCCCCTCAGTATCGGACAGGTTTTGAACTTCGATGCGATGTCTGCGACCGAAAGATTCACTCGTCCGCCAGCCCGTTACACGGAAGCGGCTTTGGTCAAAGACTTAGAGGAACGCGGCATTGGTCGTCCGTCAACGTATGCGCCGACGATTTCTAAAATCATGGAAGAGAATCGGGGTTATGTTGAAAAAATAACGAGAGACGGTGTTCAAAGAGCGTTTAAGGTCTTAAATCTCTTGAAAAATGGTCAAATTACAGAAAAAACGTCAACAGAAATGACAGGTGCTTTGAAAAATCACCTTGTTCCAACTGATATGGGTATGTTGGTTGTTGACTTTTTGGATAAGCATTTTGAAGAAATTATGAATTACAGTTTCACTGCGGAAGTCGAAAATAAACTCGATGATGTGGCAGACGGTAAGCATAATTGGGTTGATATGTTGGATAAGTTTTACGATCCTTTCCACGAAGATGTCGTCAAAACGCTTGAAGAAGCTGACCGTGTGAGTGGTGAGCGCATTTTGGGAAAAGACCCTATTTCAGGACGCACTGTGCTTGTGCGGATGGGCAAATATGGTCCCGTAGCACAAATTGGTGCGCCCGAGGAATTGGCTGAAAATGAAAAACCCGACTATGGCAATTTGCAAAAAGGGCAATCTATTGAAACGATAACACTTGAAGAAGCCTTGCGTTTGTTCGATTTGCCTAAAAATTTGGGCGAATTTGAGAATATGAGTGTGTCGGTGGGCATTGGTCGTTTTGGTCCTTATGTCAAATTTGGTGACACATTTGTTTCGATTCCGCGTGACGAAGACCCCCTCAGTGTTACGCTTGATAGAGCGATTGAACTGTTTGAGGAGAAACGCAAAGCAGACGCACCTGTTTTTATGTACAAATCGTTGCCAATTACGAAGGGTTCAGGTCGTTTTGGCCCTTTTATCAAGTGGAACGAAATGTTTATCAATATTCCACGAAGATTCGATTTGGAAACTTTAACGCTTGATGAAGCGGCTGAATTGATTGAAGCTAAGGTAGAAAAAGAAGGCAATCGCTACATTCACAACTGGGAAAAAGAAAAAGTAACGGTTGAAAATGGTCGTTGGGGTCCGTTTATTCGCTTCGGTAAAAAAATGATTAACCTCAAAAATGAGGGTAAAAAAATGACGAGCGAAGAAGCAGCGGAATTGACTTTGGAAGATGTGAAAAAGTTGGTTGAGGTAGAAGTGCCGAATGCTTTTGCTCCAAAAGTTAAGAAACCTGCGGCAGCGAAAGCAAAGAAATAGATTAGATTGTTAGATTGTTAAATGGCTGTATGGAATAAAACCCATACAGCCATTTTAACAATACAACAATACAATCTAAGTAAACAGAAAAATAAATTGACAATTCGAAATCAAGCTAATAGATTGTTTGTCAATAACTTATAGGGCTGTCGCCTGTCGCCTTACTTATTTCTTCAATTCGCTATAAAATTTAAAGAAGTATGGAATTGTTTCAATGCCCTTATAAAAATTGAACAAACCATAATGTTCATTAGGCGAATGTAAAGCATCAGAATCGAGCCCAAAGCCCATCAAAATCGTTTTCACTTCTAAGACATTTTCAAACAAAGCAACAATTGGAATCGAACCACCTTCCCGTTTTGGAATCGGCGGTTTACCAAAGGTTTGTTCCATCGCCATGTGAGCTGCTTTGTACTCCAATGTATCTGTCGGCGTAACGGCTGGTAAACCGCCATGATGCGGTGTTACCTTGACTTTTACTGAGGGGGGGGCAATTTTCAAAAAATGGTCTTCAAACAATTTGTAAATCGCTTCATCAGTTTGGTTTGGCACAAGCCGCATCGAAATTTTAGCAAATGCTTTTGAAGGCAAAACCGTTTTTGCACCATCACCAATGTAACCGCCCCACATACCGTTTACGTCCAAAGTTGGTCGTATTGAAGTGCGTTCCATCGTTGTATAACCGTGTTCACCTTGAATATCGTTGATATCGAGACCTTTTTTGTACGTTTCTAAATTGAAAGGTGCTTTGTCCATTTCAGCACGTTCTGCCAATGTTACCTCTACCACATCGTCGTAAAAACCGGGAATTGTAATTCGTCCAGCTTCATCTTGAAGTGACGCAATCATTTTGCACAGCGTATTGATTGGATTAGCAACAGCACCGCCGTAAACGCCTGAATGTAGGTCAACATTGGGTCCAGTTACTTCCACTTCAAGATAAGTTAAGCCACGCAATCCAGTTGTTATACTTGGTGTATCGTTGGCAATAATGGACGTATCAGAGATTAAAATGACATCGCAAGCTAATTTTTCCTTGTTTTGACGGCAAAAATCGCCTAAATGCACTGAACCGACTTCTTCTTCACCTTCAATCATAAATTTGACATTACAAGGCAAAGCATCGTTTTTTATCATCGCTTCAACGGCTTTGACGTGCATATAAAACTGCCCTTTATCGTCACATGAACCACGTGCGAAAATCGCTCCTTCGGGGTGAATATCTGTTTTTTTAATAGTTGGTTCAAAGGCAGGTGTCAACCACAAGTTAATTGGGTCAGCAGGTTGCACGTCGTAATGACCATAAACCAAAACCGTGGGTAGGGTAGGGTCTATGATTTTTTCGCCAAAAACGATGGGATTTCCTTTTGTCGGGTGAATTTCTGCATGGTCAACCCCAGCCGCAATGAGCCCTGAACGAACGTTTTCAGCCATGCGTAGCATGTCTTCTTTGTGTTTAGGGTCGGCTGATACTGAGGGGATGCGAAGCATGACGAGTAGCTCGTCAAGGAAACGTTGTTTGTTGTCGTTGATAAAAGATTGGACTTTTTTCATAAAATTATTGATTTGATTTTATTGATAAATCGTTGAAAATGAATATTTTGTTACGCATACTGAGGGGTGCAAATTTAACAAATCCGCATTAGTTTTTCTAAAAAAATAGAGCTTCATATCCTTGAATACGAGACTCTATGTAGATTGTTAGGCATTTTGTTTGAAAACTGGAAAAATACCGAGGGGTATTAGTCAAAATGCTTTTCCAACAAAGCAGTCAAAGTTGTTTTATCAATATCCATTGTTAACTCTCCTTCATGCGCCATGGCGATTTGACCGCTTTCTTCTGAAACGATAAAAGCTGTTACATTGGCCGTTTCGGTGATACCAAGAGCAGCGCGGTGGCGCAAACCCGCTTCGGGTGGCAGTGAAGGGCTTTCACTTAAAGGCAAAATGCAAGCGGCGGCATGGATTTTATGGTCTGAAATGATGACTGCCCCGTCGTGCATGGGACATTCTTTTTTGAAAATACTGATGAGAAGAGGTTTGGAAATAATGGCATCTAACACAACGCCTGATTCGGAATATTGCGACATGGTGGCGTTGTTTGCCAAAACGATAATAGCACCAGTTTCAGAATCAGCCAATTCTAGGATAGCTGACTCTAACTCTTTGATTCCTAAGCTGTTATCGCCATTATGTTGTTCAGGTTTTAAGAAATTAAACCGTCTGCGTAGTGTTTGATTGCCAATTAGAAGGAGGAAACGGCGCAATTCAGGCTGGAAAATAATGGCGATAACGATGACCCCAACTCGGACAAATTGCTCTAATATCAAAGTCAATAAATCCATTTTCAGGGCGCGTACCAACCACCACGACATATATAACATCACAACGCCTACAAAAATATTGAAGGCAACCGACCCCCTCAGTAAACGATAGATTTCGTAGATGAGGTAGCCAACAACAACAATGTCAATGATGTCTAAAAACCGAATATTGAGAAAACTGAAATCCATAAAAAATTGATTTTTAGACAAATATAACGTCTTTGAAATAGGGCGATTTGATTAAGCCTTTACGTCATTTTTCATTTCTTCTATTATTTGTTTGATGACATCAGTAGGCAAACCAAATACGTTCGACAGCAGTTCAAGGCTGTGACCACGCATAGATGCTTCGTAAATCGCTATTTTTTTACCTTTTTCAATACCCAAAAAAAGTCCTTTTTCAAGTCCTTCTTCAAGACCTTCTTCACGTGCATCTTCACGAAAAGCTTCTTTTAATGCTTCAATGATATCAAAATCTTCTGATTCCATATTATTACCCATTTTTTTTGATTTTAAAATGATTTCATTCCGATTCATATTTGATACAGCAGTCAAATATACGGCAAAAATACGGATAAATGAATACGTATTTTCATTTTTTAACTTTCCATAACCCATGAATAAAAGTTCAACAATATGGTCATTCAAATAGTTTTTGTCCTTATAAAACTTGAAACCCAACAATGTTTTTTGTAACAAAATGTCATTGATACTCCGTATTTGTTCTTCTGAATAATCTTGCAAATTGATCAAAATGTAGTTGAAACAAGGTAAAAACTGGAGCATTTCTGCTTCAACTTCTCCAAAATAGCTATCAAAAGGCTGAACAATCCATTTTTCTAGACCATGATAAAAAATGATAGGTAAAATCGGTACAGGTTTAAGTCCTTCTGCTATCTGCATTTTCCATGAATTGCGTTGATAATCAATCAATTGGAAATGAGGGTAATCAGGTTTATAGCTTTTATGCTCAAAAAGGAATGCTATTTTTCGCTTTTTGTGGCTGTTTTTAAGTTGACATGACCATACGATATCAGAAAAAGTCTCTTTCAATTCGTCGTTTATGTACGAATTAGGGTCAATTTGTAAGGTGTCAAGGTCTAATTTGTCTAACAAATCTGCTGGTAAATATTTCTCCAACATAGGACGAGCGACAGCAATCATACCAACAGCCCCTTTGAAAAACTTGTCATGTGGGTTGTTTAAGTCATTTGATTCGGTTGTGTTTTCTGGCACTTTTTGGTTCGTTTAAAGTTTCTTAAATATGTTTTTAGTTTTCTTTATCAGAAATGACCGCGCTTTTTTCCGAAACGCCATTTTCATTAAATGCTTCAATCGCATAAAAATAACGTTCACCAAGCGTCAAGGCACGGATTTCTAATTTATTGCCTTCGTCCGCCCAGACTTGATAAGTTTGGTACAATTTGTCTGGGTGAATGCCCCAAAGGATGTTGTAACCAACGGCATTAGGCGCTTTTGACCATGAAATAAAGGCATTGCGCTCATCATTTGGGTCACGTAATACACCAAAAGTTAAGGGTACTTCCAGTGCTTTTCCAAAACCGTTGCCAAAAACTCGTATATCGCTGATGGCTAAATTCGGTGTTTTAGAATAAACATGAACGTAGCGAATAAAACGGGTGCGAATCGGTTTTTCCATTTCAAAATAGGGATTGGAACGATCTGTTTTTTCCACCGTCATATCTGCAATTGTCTCCCATGTTGCGCCATCGAGTGAGTGTTGAATTTTATATTGCGTATAAACGGTTGAATCACTGGCAAATATGTCTGATTTATAGTCCGTAAAATTGATTTGTATGGCTTTCACATCGTGTTCTTTTTCCAAATCAACAGTCAACCATTCACCTGCTTTGTTTTCTTTGGCAACCCAAAAGGTACGTGGATTTTCATCGGTAGCCTTTGAAGCGCGGAAAGTATCACGGACAGAAGATGCGCCACAAGGTTTTTTATAAGACAACAACATCCAACCCGTGAATAAATCATCTTTATTCGTCCACTTTTTAGTTGGTAAATAATGCGGGAAATCGCCAAAACGGGTGTTGCTAAACATTTGATCATCTTTGTCAAATCCTGATGGAAACATAGCGATGCGGCGTTCAAAATTCCAATTAACAGCAATCCATGGCGTACCTGTATTCCAATAATTGCCATAATTGTCTTGAAAAGTGTTGCCATGCCCTGCGCCAGTTACGAAACCTGCGGGCTTGTAGGAAACTGGATTATAAGGCGCATATGTGAAGGGTCCCAATGGGTCATTACTGGTGTAAGTACCGTTGGCATACACATTATATTCTGTCCCAGGCGCGCCGTATTGCAAGTAATATTTGCTGTTGTGTTTGGTCATCCATGCCCCCTCAGTAAAAGGCGTGATGGTGTCGCGGTGGTCTCGTCCGAATCTTTCCCAACCGTGCAGATTGGGTTTTAGGGTAATTAAGCCTTTGTAATCGGTTTTATAAGCCAATTTTTTTGAATAATCCAACTCGGCACCAAATATCGGATAGACATTCGACGAACCCCAATACATAAACCAACGATCGGTATCGTCGTCGTGGAAAATGGCAGGGTCCCAAGGTCCAATGTCTTTTGGCAGACGCGGCATCCAACGATTGAAAAACTTTAATTCACCCTTTTCGGGTTTTGTTGAATACAAAATTGGTCTTTGTTCAAACGTAGATTGAAACAAAAACAAAGTATCGCGCACTGACAAGGCGGCTGGCGCGCACATGTCCTCGAATGGCCACATATCAGGTTTTATATAATGCCAATGAATCAAGTCCTTTGAATGCCAATAACCGCCTGAAATGGTCACAAAGAGATAATATTCGCCTTTGTGATTGACTATAACAGGGTCTGCACCCGAGCGATAAGAGATTTTTTCATTCAGTTGTTCAAAATTGTATTGATAATTGATGTCAACTGGGTTGCAATAGGTTTTTTGAAAAGGCGATTGAGCCAGTGTTGATTGGCTAAATACCAAACAAAGGGATAGTAGAAATATGTAGTTTTTCATGTAGTTTAAGTATGTTTATGTGAAAAATACTGAGGGGTGTTTTTTTAATTTTGTCGCCGTGATTCCTACAAGTCATTCCTATCTTGAACCAATTGGATATAGTGAATATTACCCGTCAATTCGGCTTCATCGAAACCATTTTTAACATTTTCTTGCATAAAAGCCCAAACTGCCCAATAATCTTCAGCTTTGCACCAAGGGCGTGCAGCAAAATACAATTCATCTTCATCAAAATGTTCAAGAAAAACTTCCATCGGTGGGTCTTTCAAAATAAGTGGACAAGCATCTGCCGATTCAACAATGACCTTTTTTACTTTTGATACGGGGTTAGGTTCATCAACAATGAATGTCATATCCACGCGTCTGTTGCCCTGACCCGTGTAATTGATAATGTTTCCAGATGTTACCAAACCATTCGGAACGGTGATAAAACGGTTGTCACGCGTTCTGATGATGGTATTAAAAACTTGAACTTCCTCGACAAAACCTTCTGCATCAGCCACTTTTATTTCGTCACCTACTTTATATGGTTTTAAAATTAACAAAAGAATGCCGCTTGCAAAATGCCCCAAACTGCCTTGTAGAGCTAAACCAACCGTAAAAGCCAATGCGCCCAATAGCGCAATAATGGATGAAATCTCGAATCCAAATATACCTGCGATGATTAGAAAAAGTACAATACGCAGACCAATATCCACCATTGAGGCAAAAAATGGGCGGATTGTTGCATCAATTTTCCGTGCGGAAAGACTTCGAATCGTTAGAATATTCAATTTGTTGACAAGTCGAATACCAACCCAGAAAATGATGATGGCGATAAAGACTTTCGGGACAAAAACAATAGCCCAGTCCATAGCCATTTGAAGGTAGCGTTGTAGGTTATCCATAATGTAGTTTGCTCAGGTGTAAAATAATGTTGCAATTTTACATCAAATTCGTTGAATCGTTATTTTTTTTCTCCCTTTTTGTCAAGACTATTTTTCTTTATTTTTCTTACCCATTCAAGGATGACTACCCCCTCAGTATTTTTATTAATTTTGCACCCAAAATAAGCGAGATGGACTGACGAAATGATACCATCAAGCAAAATAACAATTAGATTTAATGAAATTACAAGTAATTTACGAAGACAATCACCTCATTGCTGTCAATAAACCAGCAGGTGTTCTTGTACAAGGCGACGAAACTGGTGACCGCCCATTGGACGATATGGTGAAAGAATACATCAAAATTCGCTATGATAAACCCGGTGATGTCTTTTTAGGCGTTTGTCATCGCATTGATAGACCTGTTTCAGGTGCTGTTATTTTTGCGCGAACCAGCAAAGCTCTTGAACGCGTCAATAAACTTTTTGCTGACCGCGAAGTGCATAAAACCTATTGGGCGATTGTGAACGAAAGACCTGACCCATTGAATGGCACATTGATTCACTTCCTGGATAAGGACCGAGAACGCAATATCACTAAGGTACTTGATGGTCCCAGTCGTCGTCATCCTGGTGCCAAAGAAGCTGAGTTGACTTACGAATTGATAGCGAGTTTGGGCAATCAACACTTGCTCGAAGTAAACCCTACAACAGGCAGATCGCATCAAATCCGTGCGCAATTGGCGACTATTGGCTGCAAAATCAGAGGCGATGTCAAATATGGCGCGCCTAAAGGCAATCCAGACGGCTCAATTTGCTTGCATTGTCGTTCGATGCGTTTTATTCATCCAGTGACGAAAGTTGAGATTGAAATTGTAGCAGATATTCCAAATACACCCATTTGGAGAATGTTTTCCCAATTTATGAGCTGAATTTTAGAGGATAATGGATAGTTGATAATGGATAATGTTTTAATATTATCTGTTATCAACTATCCATTATCAACTATCCATAAAAAAGATGACACCCAACGAAGACTTCATGCCGACTGCCGAAGATGCTGACTATGAACGCGAGGAACAGGAGGAGCAGGACGGTCAAACTGATGATGAACTATACGAACATCACCGTTTTACGGCTGATAAGGGTCAAACTGTGACCCGAATTGATAAATTTTTGACTGATAGGCTTTCTAAAGTCAGTCGCAATAAGATTCAAAATGCCATCCGTGCAGGTTCAGTTTTGGTGGACGATAAGGCTGTAAAACCAAATTATAAGATAAAGCCCTTACAACAAATCAGCATTGTTTTTCCAGAAATGCCTGATCATGGTCGCATTGATCCCGATTATATACCACTTAACATTGTTTATGAAGACGATGATGTGATAGTTATCAATAAACAAGCAGGACTGGTTTGTCATCCCGGCGTAGGCAATTATAGAGGCACTTTGGTCAATGGTTTAGCTTATTATTTTAAAGACAAAATACCTGATTATTCAGAAGTAGGTGCCGACAATCGTCCTGGCTTAGTGCATCGAATTGATAAAGATACAAGCGGTTTAATGGTCGTTGCGAAAAATCAATTTGCTATGCAACACCTCGCTCGGCAGTTCTTTTATCATACCATCGAAAGACGTTATTGGGCATTGGTTTGGGGACAACCCGACGAATTAGAAGGTACTATCAGCGTACATATTGGGCGCAGCCCGAATGAACATTCTGTTATTGTGCCATTTCCAGAAGGCGATCAGGGCAAATATGCCGTGACACATTATAAGGTCATTGAACCCATGTATTACGTCAGTTTGATCGAATGTAAATTGGAAACAGGACGGACGCATCAGATACGTGTACACATGAAATACCTTGGGCATCCGTTGTTTATGGATACCAAATACGGCGGACATCGCATATTAAAAGGGACGATTTTTACAAAATATAAGCAATTTGCCTTGAAAACAATGGATGTTTTGCCCCGTCAAGCCCTTCATGCTCGTTCATTGGGTTTTGAACACCCGACAACAGGCAAGTGGATGCAGTTTGAAGCGGAGTTGCCGCCTGATTATGCACAAGGATTAGACCGCTGGCGTGATTATGTCAACGAACGTAGAAGTTTACTTTAGACCATTGATTAGGCTAACATTGGTCTTCTCTCCTTAAGTCAAAAAATCATTATCGATTTTTAAAACTCAAATGAATTGTCATCTGCTTGTGCTTTTGACAATTCATTTTTTTGTGTCTAGAATGTTTATTTACAGCTACTAACGTATAATTATTTATTTTTAATTCAATACACAATGAACCAAACACTCAAACAGTTTTTATTAATTGTTACACTACACTTTTGCATTTTTTCCTTAGGTTTTGCACAAACAATGGCACTTTGGGAATTTGATTCTCAAACATCAGCGACCACAACACCTACAAATGGAACAGTCTCAGATGCCACTTGGTCATTAGGTACTATTTCCTTTACGACAGGTACTTCTGGCGGTGCGACAGATAAAGCCATTTCGACAACGGGCTTTAACAGTGCATCCATCAATTCAGGAAAATATCTGCAATTCACCATCTCGCCCAATGCGAACTTTGCCATGTCCATCAACAGCATCAGTTTTTTTGATCAAAAATCAGGGACAGGTCCAACAAGTTGGGTATTACGTTCAAGCCTTGATGGTTATGTGAGCGACTTAAATACGCCGTCGCCGAGTACAACATCGGCTACATTTCAAGCTTCACCTCAAGCAGTTGATTTAGGTATAAATTTTCAAAACATTACAACCAGCGTTACATTTCGACTCTATCCATACGGTGCATCAAGTTCAGCAGGTACTTGGCGATTGGACAATTTGACGATTGATGGCAGTATATACGATGTGTCAAATCCCCTTATTGTTGCCTCAAAATCTTCCATTTCCTTTTCAACTATAACCACTGGCTCCCCCTCAGTATCCAAAAGTTTTATTGCCTCTAGTTTTGTATTGACGGGTGATTTAACCGTTACACCGCCAACTGGATATGAGATAAGTCTTACAGAATCAAGTGGTTATACATCTTCATTAGCTTTTACACAGTCAGGTGGTCGCGTCTCGTCTAAAGTCATTTATGTTCGGTTAACAGGTGCAGCTGCGGGTAATTTCAACGGCAATATTACGCTAACAAGCCCCGGCGTACCAACAAAAACCATAACTATGAGTGGCAGCGTTATAACGCAACCGGCTCGAACAAATATTACCACAGTTAGAACACGCAGCAACGGCACAAATGTTTTTACAGGCGGGCGTGTGACAGTGGCAACAGAATTTGGACCCAATCAAATTTTTATTCAGGACAATACGGGCGGCATCTCCGTATATAGTAGTTCAGCGAATATTGGCGTTGATTATAGCTTACAATTAGGCGATTCAGTAGAGGTTTTTGGTTATCGTTCCTCATTTAGTGGACTTGACCAAATAACCATATTGTCCATGAGTAAAATCAGTACCCCCCCCTATAATCCACCTGCTTTAGTCATTACACAGGCAGATATGGCTGCTCACGAAGGTGAATTGGTCACTATTCAAAATATATCTTTTCCAGGCACAGGTGGTAATTACGCCGCAAATACAAACTATCCCTTCGGTTATTTGCCCGTTCGTATATTGAGTTCTGCTACGCCTTTTTCAAATAATATAGTTGGTTCTGCCATTCAGTCAGCAATGGGTCATGTATCGGGTATTTCGGGTGTTTACAATACGTCCTTGCAATTGTACCCGCGTTCAACAGCTGATTTTGTTACAACAGGAGCTGGCGTTACAGATGCCTCGTTTGAAGATGCTAATTCATTAGATATTGTCACATGGAACGTTGAATGGTTTGGGCATCCGACATTGGGACCCAGTGACAATGCGTTACAAACCGCTAACGTCAAAACAGTTATGAATACAATAAATGCTGATATCTACCAATTTGAAGAGGTCTCGGAT
>JAYSQG010000235.1:0-3345 GCA_043721685.1 Saprospiraceae bacterium
ATGCAATTAGCTAAAATCAATGCCGATAGTCAAGTAATTGAAATGAAGAAAGTAAGAATTGACGAATTGTTGTGGCAATCTAAGGCTTTTTTACTGAAATCACATCCACGTTATAAAGTACACTTTGAAATATTGAATCTTCCAGAAGAAGAAGAAGAATTATTTATTAATGGCAATGAACAACTTTTGAAAACGGCTCTTTTCAATCTGATGGACAACGGTTGCAAATACAGCCCCGATAAAACAGTTCATGCCTATCTTTCTTTTTCAGAAAAAGGCGGTATTTCTGTCGAAATTCAAGACAAAGGCATTGGTATTCCTAAAAATGAACTGCCTTTCGTCTTTGAACCGTTTTATAGAAGCTCAAAAGTAAGCACCTACAAAGGTTCAGGCATCGGGCTATCGTTGGTAAAAAGCATTATGAACCTGCATAATATTCAGGTTTTAATAGAAAGTAATAAAAATATCGGTACAACAGTTAAATTAATATTTCCGACATAATCGAAATGCATCTAAAACAACACACATTATTTTTGTTCGTTTTGTTGCTTGCTTTTGCTACGACTTTTTTTCTGTGGAGTAGTAATCATATTGCTTCAAAAAAGTCTAATACGGAGGCATTACAACTCAATTTAGTTGTAGAATGGAACAAACACGCCTTAGAATCCGACCGTTATACTGAGGGGTACAATGGACCTGTGGCGGCGCGCACGTACGCTTATATTGGTTTAGCAGCTTATGAGACCGCTGTACCTGCTATTGCCGCCCACTATCATTCATTAGCTTCTTTGTTTCCAGAATTAAAATTACCAATATGGCATTCCGATAAAAAAATGCACCTTTCTGCCGCGCTTAATGCTTGTTATGCGACAATTCTTAAAAAATTCTTTTACACAGGACCTGATTTTTTGAATAAAGACAGACAAAGTATTGCGAAAAAATGGGAGCAACTTTTTTTGAAAACTGTTGACCCTGAACAATATGCCGAATCAAAAGACTTTGGCGAAAAAGTCGCAATGGCAATATATAATTGGTCTATGACAGATACGCTTGGGCATCAAGCCTATTTGCACAACTTTGAGCGCAGTTATTTACCTCCGCAAACAGATGGCAATTGGGTAGCTTCGCAACAATTTCCAATGCCCCCTCTTTTGCCTTATTGGGGTAACGTCAGAACGTTTATGATTCAGACAAAAGATTATCTTGCAAAGCCTTTACCTCCTTATTCTACAGCCCCCAACTCACCGTACTATATTCAAGCACTTGAAGTTTTTACGATTAGCTCACCTCATGCTTTTGAAAACAAATGGGTGGCAGAATTTTGGAGCGATGATTTGCATGGATTGACCTTTTCACCAGCAGGCAGATGGATGTCTATTACCAATCAATTGATAGAAAAAGAAGAGCCTGAAATCGGGAAAACCCTTGAAACATACATGCGGCTGGCACTTGCGATGAACGATGCTTTTGTCATTTGTTGGCATTCTAAATATATTTATAACTTAGAACGCCCTGAAACATTCATCAAAAAGGTATTTAACCCCAATTGGGAGCCTTTGGGTCATGCACCACCTTTTCCTTCTTATCCGTCGGGTCATGCAACCGTTGCGGGTGCGGCAAATGTGGTTTTGACAAATTTATATGGCGAAAACTACGAGATGACCGATAACAGTCACAAAGGCAGAATAGAATTTAATGGTACGCCTCGCCATTTTCATTCCTTCAAAGAGATGGCTTATGAAGATGCTTTTTCGCGCATATCACTCGGCGTTCATTTCAGAATGGATAGCGACGAAGGCTTGCGATTAGGCAATTTAATAGGAAAAAAGTATAATCAATTGGATTGTAACAATAAGGAAGTTAAATAATATGAACAACTTACTGCAAGTTTTTTAGTTTTGCGTCTTGTTAAATATATTTTTGAAAACTTAAAACAAACCGATATGGCTGAAAACTCAAACATTTCTAATGACCTTAACAATCCAAACGATAAATTTTTTAAAGGTGCTTTAAGTCTGCTTATTGTCGCACGACCTATGATAATGGCATTTACACCTAAAGATTTATTGGATAAATTAGACCTTGATACTTTAGAAATTGACCCAAACTCTTACATCAACGATGAATTGAAGGAAAATTTTTCAGATATAGTTTGGTCTTGTAAAATCAAAGAAAGTCAAGAGGAACGCAAAATTGTATTTCTATTTGAGCATAAAAGTTTTAAGCCCTCATACCCTCATTTTCAAATCAATGACTATCAACGTGGTTCTTGGAAAATGCAATTGGCAGCAGGGCAAAAGCCTGTGCCAATAGTTCCCATTGTCTTTTATCACGGAATTGAAAAATGGAACTATGAGCCTTTTGACAGCTATTTTGGTAGTGTAGAGCCTGAAATGCTGCGCTTTTTGCCCTGTTTTGATTATATTTTAATCAATCTACAAAATTATTCTGATGAACAAATTAGAGCCATACAGTCTATTTTTTTGCAAAAAACACTGTTATCCTTTAAACATTATTTGGATAAAAACTATTTGAGATTACATATTATTGAACTACTATTCAGCGGTTATGAAGTAAAAAAAGATGATAACACTGATTCTTTTTTTCGGAAAATTGCTGTATATTTGACAGCAATTTCTGGCATCACTCGTCAGGAAGTCATTCAATTAGCAAAAGAATCTGATAACAATTTAAAATCTGAAGCCATGTCAATTATAGATGAGTTAATCGAGGAAGGTAAAGAAATAGGTAAAGAAATAGGTAAAGAAATAGGTATCGAAATAGGAATTGCGAAATCTATTATCAATCTCTACAAAAAGGGCATGACCGCTGAGGTAATAGCGGATTATTTAGATTACCCCCTCAGTAAAGTCAAACAAATCATTACGGATTACCTCGTAAAGCAGCACAATCAATAATGAAGTTAAAGTATAAAAAATTTGACTTACAACTAAAACACCCTTTCAGAATAGCCATTTATGCCCGTACCTATACGCCTTTGGTGCTGATAGAAATCGAATACAAAGGGCAAGTAGGCTATGGTGAATGTTCAATGCCGCCGTATCTTGGAGAAAACCAAGATACGGCTTTTGCTTTTTACAAGGACGTTATAGAAAGTAAGATTTTAGAAAAATACGATTCGGATGTAATTGATATTCAAGCAATTATGAGCGAAGTAGATGTTTTGCATCAAGGCAATACGGCTGCTAAAGCTGCCATTGACATAGCCTTGCACGACTTAAAAGGGCAATTAGAACACAAACCTGTTTGGCAAATCATCGGTTCAAATCCTGAATTTATGCCTGTTACGAGTTGTACGCTCGGCATTGATACCCCCTCAGTATT
>JAYSQG010000236.1:0-12027 GCA_043721685.1 Saprospiraceae bacterium
GTGTCGCCTAACCCGCTTGTTTTTGAAAATACTCAAAACCCAACACAAGTTCTTGAAGTAAATTCTCCTCATGATTCAACAAATAAAATGATTATTGGAAAGACGGATATAAATCCTGCAATGATAGGTTTAAATAATAATTCAACGGATAATACATTGAATTTAAAAGGTTTAGATAAAATAGGTCCGATGCCAACTACGCTCGTAAAAATAAAAAGACAGCAAATTCAACCGACTTGGGGCTTGTTGCCGATTGTTCAAAACCATCATAAAACGCTGCGGCAACGTATTGAAGTTTTGCGCCCAAAAGATTATAGTATAGGCATCTCCGCAGGCTTGGCATATCCTTTTGGCGACGGTTTGAGCCAACCTTCGGGCTATTCGTTGGGGGTGAATGGCGAAGCTTTTTTTTCCAAAAATATCTCGATTTGGGCAGATGCGCAGTACTTGCAATTGACCTACAAAGTGGATAAAATGAGCGATGCGATAGGTGTGCCCGTTGTACCACCGCCAAGTAATTTGTTTAGTTTCAATCGTGCTGTTATCAAACAACCGACCCTCCAATATATGGTGGGTTTGCGTTATCATTTTGAAAATCAAAAACGTTGGCAACCTTACTTGAGTTTAGGTTTTGGTGCGGTCACTTTGTTGCCTTACGAAGTGGGTTATGAATTCAAAAACAATAGTTTGGGCACTGTTTGGGATATTGACCAAACGGTCAATCAAAAAGGAACGCAAGTTGGTTTTTTGATATTTGATGGCGGTCTTGAAAAGCGTTTGTCGAAACAATATCGGTGGCAATTTGGGGCAAATTATCGCTTAAATCTTTTATCGAATGGTGTCCAAAAGCATAAACTTTTAGGCATAAAAAGTGGGATTATGTTTGATTTCTAATTTTTTTACGCCCCCTCAGTCCTTCCTTCGTCTGGATAAATATTTTTGAACAAAAAATACTTTGACGCAGCGTTTGTCTCTCCTGTTTCCGTAATCAGTCGTAAAGCTATTTTATCATAAATTAAAATGAAAAAAATGAAAAAATTATCATTGTTATTAATTGCCCTTAGCCTGTATGGTTTAGTGGCTTGCGAAAAAGAAAACACTGCCAACCAAATTCCAATTGATTCTTTGCCCATTGTCGTAAAGACTTATATCAGTACAAATTATGCGGGTTATACCATTGACGAAGCGCAAAAAGACACGCTTTGCAACGGTACAGCAGGGATTGAAGTGGAGCTGGAAAAAAGAAATGCCGATGAGTTAACGCTCTTTTTCAGCAATGAAGATGTCTTTATTCTAAAGGAAGAAGAAATAAAATACAGTGCTTTGCCAACAGCTGTTCGGACTTTTATTTCAACAAATTATCCCAATTACAGCTTACCAAAAGACGCGGATAAAATCACTTTAGCCAATGGCACTGTTCAGTACGAAGTGGATATTGAGGAGAAAACGACCAAAGTTGAAAAAGAAGTGGTGATCAATGCAGACGGCACACTGAAAATCTGCGAACGCTGAATGAGCATTAAAAATTAAAAAATTAAGTCGGGCGGAAATACCCCTCTCAGTATTTTGACCATACTGAGGGGTAGGTTGCTACTGCTTTTAGTCTATAAAATCTACTGCTTTCACTACATAAAATCTACTGCTTTCACTACATAAAATCAAATGTGTCATGAAATATAGCTTATTAGTGAGCCTAATCTGTCTGTTTTGCGGCTTTAAAAATGCGGCTCAAACAGGACTTATGCCGACAGGAACGATTAAAGGAAGCATCGCCGATGCCAAAACACAAGAGCCTTTGACGGGCGTTCATATCATCTTGGACAGTACTCAAATAGGGGCGATTACGGACGCGAATGGCCATTTTACCCTTGCCAATGTCGCGGTGGGTAAGCATAATTTGAGGCTGTCTTTTATGGGCTATGCGCCAAAACAAATAGCGAACTTGACCGTAGCTGAGAATGTCCCGGCAGATATTGGCAAAGTTTATCTGACAGAAACCGCCATTACCTTGCAGGAAATGACCGTTACGCCTGGCAGTTTTTCGATTTTGGGAAAATCCAATTTGTCGCGGCTCAGTCTGTCGAGCGAAGACATCAAAAATATGTCGTGGGCAGAAGACATTACACGGGCGGTAGCGCGGCTACCGGGGGTTTCTTCCACCGACTTTTCTTCAAAATTCACTATCAGAGGCGGCGAGTCAGACGAGATTTTAATGACCCTCGACGGCATGGAACTCTATGACCCTTTCCACCAAAGGGACATAAGTGGCGGGCTTTTTAGCACCGTGGACATTGAGACCGTTCAAGGCATTGAACTACTGACGGGTGGCTTTGCGGCGGAATACGGCAATCGTCAAAGCGGTGTTTTCAACATGAAAACAAAACAAATCGCTGAGGGTGAACGGCATACGTCAATCGGTTTGAGCTTGATGAACGCTCGATTTTATACCGATGGGACTTTTGCAAAAGGCAAAGGTTCGTATCTATTTTCAGCAAGAAGGGGTATGTTAGACTTGATTTTCAAACTCGCTCGACCAGATGAAAGTATTCCTTATTATTCAGATGGTCTCGTAAAAGTGTCGTATAAACTGAACGACAAGCATACTTTGTCCTTTCACACCTTGCGTGCCGATGACAAAACCAAGCGGAGTGATATTTATCAAAGCATTCAAAAAACGAATTATGACAGCAGCTATATTAAGTATGCCAACACAAACAGTTGGTTGACTTTGACCTCCTACTACACGCCCAAATTGTTTTCCCGAACCTTATTGTTTGCAGGTTTTAATGCCGAAGACCGCAACGGCTCTTACGAAAAAGACGAGTATGGCGATGTCGGCTCTTTTCGGCTCACCGATAAAAGGAGTTATAATTTTTTTGGCGTAAAACAGGATTGGAATTGGACGGTTTCAGACCATTTCGTTTTGAAAACGGGTTTCGATGTTCGGCGATTAAAAGCAGATTATGACTACGATTATTTTTTAAAAGACATACGGACGAACACCCGCGATAGCTTGGTTAACTCATATATCGCCGTTGATGTTGCCACAAAACCCCTCAGTAATCAAGTGAATGGCTATGTGTCGGGACGGTTTCAGATTTTGCCTTCTTTGTTTATGGAAACGGGTTTGCGGTATGATTATACTTCGCATACGAATGACAAATTATGGAGTCCACGTATTAGTATGGCTTATGCCTTTTCCAAAAATACATTTTTACGTGCGGCTTGGGGTTACTATTATCAAACCCAGCTCATCAATAATTTAGATGTCAACCACAACGCCTCAAAGTTTAATCGAGCCGAATTGTCAAAGCATTATGTTGTGGGTTTGGAGCATCTGTTCAAAAATGGGATTAGCCTACGCATGGAAACCTATTTTAAAGATATGCCGCGTATCAACCCCATTTATCAGAATTTGCGCGACCCATTGGAAGTATTTCCAGAGGCGCGAAACGATGTGATTAAAATCAATATCAACGGGACGACCGCCAAAGGCATTGAGTTATTTGTTAAATATGATAAGGGCAAAAAATTCTCTTGGTGGCTCAGTTATGCTTTGGCAAAAGCGGAAGATGATGTCAAAAGCATAGAATTTGACGGCTTGTTCACGGCAAGGACAGGCAAAGTGCCGCGCAATACCAGTCAGTTGCATACCATTTATGCCGATGTCAATTATCGCCCAAATCAGAAATGGCATTTTAGCTTGTCGGGACAGCTCTATACAGGTTGGCATCGGACGAACTATCACTACAACACGAGGACTATGCCTGATGGGAGGCTGCTATTTTATCCCGTCCATGAGTTGTATAATGGGGCGGCTTATCCCGTCTATCATCGTGTGGACTTGCGGGTAAACCGTCATTTTCAAATGAAAAAAGGGCGAATCTCTACTTATTTGCACATCATCAATCTGTACAATCAGAAAAACCTCCGAAAATATGATTTGAATGCCACGCATCTGGTTACTGACGAATTGATTCCTGACGGCAAAGGCGGCTATATCACGCCGCGTGGTGATAAATACTGGTTTGGGATTACGCCTGTCTTGGGCGCAAGTTGGGCATTTTGATAGGCGATGTGCCTTTAAGGAACGGTGAAACAATAAACAAATCAAATATCTAAGCCTATGAAGAACGCTGTTATAGTCTTTTTCTTTTGCCACTTTTCTTACATTGCCTTTGCTCAAAATGAGCCGTGCAGTGTTTGGAAAAAAGTAGAGGAGTGCGGGCAGATGAAGGTTTATGTCCGTGAATGTGCCGATTCGCCTATCAAAGAGTTTAAAGTCAATGACCGATTTGTAGGCGATTTCACCAAATTGGTGCAAATCATGGACGACCCGAATACTATCAAACTTTTGAGCGAGCGGTGTATTGAAGCACAGGAACTTCAAAAGCTAAGTGAGCATCAAGTGCTTCAATATTATCTTTTTGATATGCCTTTTGGTGTTACTGACCGCGATGTTATTTCAAAACTCACTGTCTGGCGTACCCCAACGGCGTATAAAGCATTGTCCGAATCCGTCAGTCAAAACAACCTTATTCCTTTGAAAAAAGGCATTATCCGTTTGAAGAAAGTGAGAACAAGTTTTTATTTTGAAAAACAAACGGATGGGACTATTCTCATGGAATACACAGGGAAGACAGACCCGAATGGTTCGATTCCTGCGTGGTTAGTCAATTTTTTGGCGACCCGCGAAGCGCGGAAACTGCTTGAAAAATTGAAATATCTGGTTCAGAATTGATTTTATCCCCCTCAGTATTTTGGCATACTGAGGGAGGCTGTTTTAAATTTTCGCAACTAAATTTTTTTTTCTTTATGAAGGATAAACTATTGATTTTCATTTGTTTGTGGCTATCAACTTTTGGTTTTGCCCAAAATATAACGCTTAGTGGCTACGTTCGAGATGCAAAAACGGACGAGGCACTCATAGGTGCAACGCTGTTTGAAGCCACTCAAAAAATTGGCACAACGACCAATGCTTATGGGTATTATTCGCTAACCGTTTCGGCTGCGGATACCATTGGTTTGGTCATTTCCTATATCGGTTACAAACCGCAAGCGAAGAAGGTTTTTTCAAAGGAAAACCTTCGTTTAGACATCGCCCTTGCTGAAAATACAGCTGTTTTAGGTGAAGTAATTGTCAAGGCTTCGCGCAACAATGACAATGTACAACGCGCTCAAATGGGCGTTATTGACGTACCGATGCAAGCGATTATGAGCCTTCCCGCTATCGGTGGCGAGCGTGATATTTTGAAAATTATTCAACTGTTGCCAGGCGTTCAATCAGGGCAAGAAGGCACGACTGGCTACTTTGTGCGGGGTGGCAATCTCGACCAAAATTTGGTGCAATTGGACGAGGCAACGGTCTATAATCCCAACCATTTATTCGGCTTGTTCAGCACTTTTAATGTCAACGCTATCAATCATATAAAGCTCATCAAAGGCGGTTTTCCTGCCGAATTTGGCGGCAGATTGAGTTCTATTTTGGATATTCAGATGAAAGAAGGCGACAAAAATCGCTTTCATACTGAGGGGGGTATTGGTTTGTTGTCCGACAACTTGACGGTGCAAGGACCGATACAAAAAGGCAAATCTTCGTTTGTTGTTTCAGGTCGGCAAACGCACCTCAATTTATTGTTGAAACCTTTGACTTCTAAGGCAACGTCGTATAAATTTTATGACATGAATGCCAAAATGAACTATGAATTTGGTCAAAAAGACCACTTATTTATCAGTTTTTTTAAAGGCAATGACAATGCGGCTTATAATGCTGCCAATAGTTTGAACTATGCCACTGATTTTGGCAATACAACAGCTACTTTGCGTTGGAATCATTTATTTGGTAGTAAGGTATTTTCTAATACTTCTGTCATATACAATGACTATCATTTGGCTTTGAGTACGGAACAAAATTCCTATTATTCGGCTCTTTATACAGGTATAAAAGACGTGTCGGCAAAGACGGATTTCACGATTGTTCCCAACGCAAAGCATACTATAAAAACAGGTATTAGCTATACCTATCACACCTTATACCCTGCAGCGTTTTCTGCAAATGTGCCAAGACGTGGCAAACGGTTAATTATCAATAAAGACAGTATTAAACAATTGTATTCCAATGAATTAGCTTTTTATGTACGAGATGAATTTGATGTTTCAGACAAATTCAGTGTGAATTATGGGCTTCGGATACCCGTTTTTATGTTATCCAACAAAACGTATTCGGGCATTGAACCTCGTTTGACGGCTAAATTATCCATAAATCCAACGACTTCAATCAAGGCATCTTATACGCAGATGAACCAGTTTTTACATTTAATTCCGAACTCTACAGCAGGGCTGCCAACAGATATTTGGCTGCCTTCGAGTTCACAAACAAAACCGCAATTTTCAGCTCAATATGCTTTGGGTTATTTCAGCAATTTTAAAGACAATGCCATAGAAGCGAGTGTAGAAGTTTATTACAAAAAAATGAACAATCAAGTCCTTTTTGCCGAAGGCAATCAACTAAAATTGACGACAAATTTGGACAGCAGCCTTGTTTATGGCAAAGGAGAAAGCTATGGTACAGAGTTTTTTGTAAAGAAAAATAGTGGCAAATTGACAGGTTGGATTTCCTATACTTTGTCATGGACAAATCAAACATTTAAGGACTTAAATTTTGGTGATAAATTCCCTTTTAAGTACGATAGACGGCACGTTTTATCAGTCACAGGCAGTTATGAATTGACAAAAAAATGGAATGTAAGTGCGGTTTTTGTCTTTTCGTCAGGCGTTCCTTTTACGATTCCAACAGGGCGTGTGACTGCCTTGAATGCAGGGACTATTTTTGAAGGCAATTATTTCATATACGAAGGCAGAAACAACTATCGCTTAAATCCTTATCACCGTTTGGATTTGTCCGCTACGTATAAAAAACCATGGCGGGTCTTTAAAAAATCTGGCGAAATTGAATGGATTTTTGGCATTTACAATACATATAGCAGGCTAAATCCTTATTTCGTTTATTTTTTAATTGACCCCCTCAGTAATAAACCTCAGGCGAAGCAAGTGTCGCTTTTGCCTATTATTCCAAGTGCTTCTTTTAATTTTAAATTTTAAAACAATGAAAAAACTGCCTATTTTATTTATCACTTTGGCGTGTTTGTCCATAATAGCTTGCCAAAAAGACGTGACAATAGATTTTCCTGTCAATCATAATGACGTGGTTTTCATTGAAGGTATATTGTATCCAGGCGAAAAACCGCAAATTTTCATCAGTAAAAGCAATCCTTTTTTTAGTCCAAAAGTAACGCCACAACAGATTTTTGCCAGAGGTGCCATCGTGAAAATCACAAGCGGTACGACAACAGATATATTGGTTGCGGATTCCACTTTCAATAAATTCAGATGTCGTTGGGAGCCTTTTTATAAGGGTAATATTGCTTCAGAGTTTGGCAAAACCTATACGTTAAACATCAATTTTGAAGGTAAAACTTTGACTGCAAATACGACTATCAACCAAAAGGCGGTAGCGATTCAAAAGGTTGAATACACGCCCGATTTTTTTGATGTATATGGCTCACATGATGGGGTCATTATTGACATTACTGACCATGCTGGAACGCAAGATTTTTATCGTTTTCAAATGAATCGCATGATTGATACGAGTGTGCATCATGCCCATGTTTTGGATATTTTTGTGAATACTTGCACCGCAAAAGGTGAATTATTCCCAGTAAAAGACGTTGGGCGCATTGTTTTTACAGATGAAAATGCGGACGGCAAAGCTATGAGATTGCCTATTGAAGTGGCTTTTGAATATAAAAAAGGCGATAAAGGCTGGATTTTTATGCAATCATTAGATAAAAATTCGGCTGAATTTTACAAAGACCTCGACGACCAACTTCAAGCGATTCAAAACCCTTTTGTCGAACCTGTTTTTATTAAAACCAAGATAAAAGGAGCAGTCGGTGTCTTCGGTTCGGCTGTTCTGTCAGATTCGGTTTTGTTTGTTTATCCAAGAAAAAATCCATAGTTTGAAATAAAAATGTATCAAAATTACCCCCCCCTCAGTATAAATCATAAAAAAACGGCTAAATAATTGCCTGTCAACTGTTTAGCCGTTTTATTTATAAAAAAACATCTAAGTTAAACTGCTCAAATCGCGGACAAAACCTGCAATGCCTCCAGCTTTCAATACGGATAAAAACCGATTGGCATCACCCAATGTATTGAATTGTCCCATGAGAACACGATACATCATAGTGGAAGGTGTAGATCCAGAAACATGAATCAACGCGGGTTGTTTGAAGCGTGATTCAAGCCCAGGTGCAGTATTGAGTACACTTGACCATTGATTAAAGCTGCCTGCTTGCACAGAAAAACCTCTACTCGCCAAACGTGCATTTGTACCATAGCGGAAAAGCCCACTTCCTGCGGTGCTGCCCGAAGCGGTTGAAGTGCTGCCTGTTCCAGAAGTTGAGCCAGAAGTTGAGCCAGAAGTTGAGCCAGAACCAGAAGTTGACCCAGAAGAAGACCCTGTTGTCGTTTTTCCTGCACGGCGAAGTGCTTCCGTCACGGCTTTCGCTGCATTGATGCGTCCGTAACCATATCTCACAGAACGACCATTGTTGTATTCGCTTGGTGAACCAATTTTATCAGCCGTTGCACGGATAATGTCTTTCACTTCTCGTGCTGTCAAGTTTGGATTGGCGGATAAAATCAATGCACAAATGCCTGCTACTAAAGGTGTTGCGGAACTTGTACCACCGAAATGTTGATAGCGGCTACCGCGGTCAATACCGTCGCCATAATACCATCTTGACGCACCAATTTCACCCGGAATACCTTCGTCCCAATAGGCTCTTGCCGACAATATGGGCCAAGAACCGTTTGAGGGTGCGACAATATCAAGTTGTGGACCTGTATTTGAATAATCTGCATGGTCATCATCGCTTGTGGAAGCACCGACGGCAATGACATCAGGATGTTGAGCATAAAAATTAAGATAATCAACGCCTTCGTTGCCAGCAGCATAACAAATTACGCAGCCTTTGCCATTACGCCCATCACGCGCCGCTTTAGAAATCGCTGCAATTTTATCTGAACTCAATTGATATCCATTTTCGACCGTTCCCCAAGAGCAACTGACCACATCGGCACCATTGCGAATGACGTAATTGAACATCGCCTCTGTACTTTCAATGCTGAAACCTGTGCCAGAAACAGGCATAAAACGTGCAGCAGGGGCAGAGCCGCACATGCCTCCTGTTTGAGGAGCAATAGCAACACCCGCACAAGGTGTACCATGAGTGAAATAAGCATCACCTGCCCGCAATTGCGTTGACCCATTCCATAAATCCCAGGGGCGGACGACTTTCGTGTTGAGGTCGGGGTGCGAAATATCGAAACCATTGTCAATGACCGCAACAACGATATTTGGATTGCCATAACCATCTAATATTTTCCATGCTTCAACGACTTTTGCATCGGCACCGGGTTTCATACGCACTTGTGCATTGTCGGGGATACGCCCATTATTTTGCAAATGCCACATTTGACCCATCAAACTCGCCTGTGGATTGGTATAAGCATAGTGGTCAACCTCAGCATCCATATCAGGTTCAGCCCATTTAACCTCCGTTTTTTCGCCCAAAGCGATGGCAGCTGTCACAGGGTTTGTTGACTGTGGGGTGCATTGTGCCACCAATTTGGAATCACTTCGACGTTCCTTCAAGGCGAGGTTCAATTCATTGAGAATTGCCAATTGAGCGTCTTGGGAAACGTTGCTGGCAAACTGAATATAAATACTGCCAGTTGGTACAAGCGGTTTTTCGCTACCAGGAATGTGATAAACATTTGTAACGACTTCAACTTCATCAAGCGAGCGCATGAGTGTTTTTTTGTCGTCCAACTTTTCATTTTTTTGTTTGTTCACAGAGACTACTTCAAAACCGCCGAGGTGCGGATGCCTGACTTTCTTGATTTCGGCATCAAGTGGTGATTCATCCATTAAACTACGTGTGTTTGATTGAGATTTGCGGATACCTACGTATTTTGTACTTTTAGTCAGTACCATATCGCCTTGTCCGAATCTAACTTTGATTTGTTTTGTCATAATTTAGTTATTTTGAATTCTAGAATTTCACAGATTGGAAAATTGTTTAACATTAGGTTCGTCATTCATTCATAGATTTTTTTGACCTCTAAATGTCTTAATATTTTTTGAGAAATTGAAATTTTTTTGATTTTGTTATAGATTGTCCTTGAAGTTTTGCGAAAACAGTAGGAAATAAGGAAATTTATTGAAATGTATTGTTCGGGATGAATCCAATATTCACCATTAATATATTCACCTCCAAAGGAGTCCTTTGGACATTCACCATTAAATATGCTTGATTTTCAAGAAAATATTGAACTCCTTGATGCTAAAATTGTCTTCATCGAACACCTTTTTACCCCCTCAGTATCTGACCAACTTTTAGAGGATTTGACTCAAAAGATTGATTGGCAACAAGGCGAAATTACGATGTTTGGTAAACGCGTTTTAGAACCGAGGTTGACTGCTTGGTACGGCGACGGAGGCAAAACTTATACCTATTCAGGAAAAAAACAAGAGCCTTTGCCTTGGCTTGAAACGCTGTTTTCTATCAAAACAACGGTTGAAAAGCACTTACAAAAAGAGACTTCAATTGATTTTTTATTTCCACAGAATAATGTTATTTTTAACAGTGTTTTATGCAATTTATACCGAAATGGCAATGATTCTATGGGGTGGCATCAAGACAATGAAGCACCATTGGGCAAAAATCCGTTGATTGCTTCGGTCAATTTTGGAGAAAATCGGCGGTTTTTATTTCGCAGAAAAGAAGCTAAAACGGTCAAACATGAATTGTTATTAACGCATGGTTCTTTACTCATCATGGCGGGTGCGATGCAGCATCATTGGCAACACGCCGTTCCCAAAGAACCCCGACGAACCAGACCAAGAATTAACCTAACGTTTCGACATATTTTATAAAATTATGCTTGGGTTACAAGTTTTTTCTATTTTTGTCGAAATTTGATGCCTCATACTGAGGGGGGTATCTATTGAAGAATCAACTAACAACCAATTTCTAATAACAAATAACGAAAATGAAAAAAGCTTACGTTTTTCCAGGTCAAGCAGCGCAATTTGAGGGTATGGGAAAAGACCTGTATGAAAATTCGTCTTTGGCAAAAGACCTTTTTGAGCAAGCCAATGATATACTCGGCTACCGTATCAGTGATATCATGTTTACGGGAACTGCCGAAGATTTGAAACAAACACGGGTTACTCAACCTTCTGTTTTCCTTCATTCAGTCATTAAAGCGAAAATGGCAGGTGATACTTTTCAGCCAGATTACGTGGCTGGACATTCTTTGGGTGAGTTTTCAGCCATAGTCGCTGCGGGCGGCATGAGTTTTGAAGATGGCTTGAAATTGGTTCAACAACGGGCTATGGCAATGCAAAAGGCTTGCGAAGCAGAACCGAGTACAATGGCAGCTATTATAGGTTTGGCAGATGAAAAAATTGAAGAAATTTGTGCGGACATTGATGCTATTGTCGTTCCTGCTAACTATAATTGCCCTGGACAATTAGTCATCAGTGGTTCAATAGCTGGCGTGAATGAGGCTTGTGAAAGATTAAAGGCGGCTGGAGCAAAACGGGCTTTGGTTTTACCTGTTGGTGGTGCTTTCCATTCGCCTTTAATGAAACCTGCAGAAGATGAGTTACGTGCGGCTATTGAAAATACTGAAATTAACGAAACCAGCTGTTGGCTCTATCAAAATGTGGATGCAGGGAAACATCGCAACCCGTCAGTCATTCGTGAAAATTTGATTAAACAATTGACCGCACCTGTTCGTTGGACGCAAATCATGCGTAATATGCTTGAAGATGGCGTGACAAATGTCATAGAAGTCGGCGGCAACGGCAAAACACTGAGGGGGATGTTTGCACAAATTGATAGAAATCTGGCAACAGAGGCGCTTTAATTGTTGTTTAGTTAGTTGGTTAGTTAG
>JAYSQG010000237.1:0-3721 GCA_043721685.1 Saprospiraceae bacterium
AATAGGTTCAGGCAAAGCCGTAGGTGGCAACCAAGTATCAGAACTCTTTTTCGTCCAAAAAATATCAAAACCACCGACAGCTTTGCGTCCATTGGTTGCAAAATACAAGGTATTGTCGGGATGAATGAATGGAAAAACTTCATTTGTTTCCGTATTTATCCCTGCTCCAAGGTTGATAGGATTGCTCCATTTACCTTTCTGTAAAGACGAAACATATAAATCTAAACCGCCTTTCCCTCCTGGGCGATTGGAAGCAAAATAAAGCTGTTGTCCGTCGGCGGATACTGAGGGGTGCATACAGTCGAAATTATTGCTATTGAACGGCAACTCTTCGATATTTTCCCAAATGCCTTTGGAAACGTTGAGTTTAGCAGAATAAATTTTCAACTTAACTTTTCCGTCTCGACCGACTTTGAGTTTCCCTTTTCTGAGATTGGTGCGTGTAAAAAAAACGACATCACCCGTCGCATTGAATGAAAGAGGTCCATCGTAGAACTTTGTCGTCAGTTCATCTGCAAATGTGATTGGTCGTTGCAAGATGCCGTCATTGCCGCGTTTTGCATAGAAAATAGAAGTGGTTGACTGCCCTAGTTGAGCGTCTTCTTTTTTGTCCTTATTGACCGCAGGATTTGAAGCGATGAAAACCAACCCTTTATGATAAAACGCAGGGCTGTATTCTTGAAAAGCCGTGTTGATACCGCGTTCATTGACGACTGTAATCTGAGCAAGAATGGCAGTTGTTGGAAGGCCTATGAAGGTAGGAAACAACAGTAAAATCAAGGTGCGCTGAAACATTGAATTGAGTTTTAAGTGAATACATAAACGTTTCACAGAATCGGCTAATATTATCACAAAATTTACTTTATAAACTTTGTACCGAGTCTCAGTTGATAGCAGCTTGTCCTTTTTACTAGTGTTTGTAATATTGTTTTAGCCAATAGTTCGTTGGCTTTGACAAAGTTATGAATTATTTTAAATATAAATAGAAAATAAAAGCATTTAAAAAATATTTATCTAAAAATAGATTCTGGACACCAACAATAAGCATCCAGAACCAAATTTCTAAAGCCTTAGTCCGACCTGCGAACCATGCCAATGATAAACAGCAAGAGTGCGGCACCTACTGCCCCAGTAAGAATTTGACCGCCCATCGTTTTGCCAAATGAAACGCCTAAAGCCCCCAGCAACCAGGTACCAACAAATGCACCCAAGATGCCGATTACAATATTTCCGATGATACCAAAACCGGCGCCTTTGACAACAAAACCTGCGAGCCAACCGGCTAATGCTCCAATAAGAAGCGTGTACAAAAGTGGATTCATATTTTTGTTTTTTAAAAAAGGTGAGATAATGTAATTTCTAAAGTTGTATGTCCCTTGTGCTTAGTAATTGAAGTAATGTATCGTAAATTTAAAAAAAAATCCGCTACATTCGTTAGATGCAGCGGATTTTAAAGAAGATATTTTTTTCTATTATTTAAATAAGCTATCGTAATCGCTACTGCCACTACCTGATGCCTGCTGTTTGTCAGCCTTTGGTGCATCTTTGAGTTGCAAAGAGTCACTTTTCTTAGGGTCAAGCAACATCAAAGTGCTTTGATTTTCCCATTCTTCAAGCATTTTCATGCCTTCTTCTTCGAAAACACCATTTTGAAGGTCAATTGAGTTCATAATATTTGACGACATGTCCATGAAACGCTCCATCTCTCCGACTTTCGAAGCCACGTCATTATTGATGTTTTCCATCGCCATTTCGAACATTGCCCGCTTGTCAGGGTCGCCCGTCAAAACGTTCATAGCGGAAGACATCGCCGAGTGACTTGTGCGTATGATGGCTCTTTCCTGTTCTTTTACCTTCACTTGGTCGCGTGTATCTTCAAGCAGAATTTGTGAATTATCATACATTTTGCTTAGAATGCGCTCTAAAACCTCAATTTTCTTAGCCAAAACGTCATATTTCTCGTTGCTATCCTGCATCCGAGCCGCTTTACGTGTGAAAAGCACAATTTGCGATTCCTGCCCTTGCTTTTTAGCTTGGTCAGCGAGGCGCATATTAGAGCTAATCTCTTGTGCATTTTGAGCCATCAGTTGCGTCAACTTTTGTTTTTGCCCTTTTAGTGCAGAAATTTGTTTGCTCATTTTGCCCAAATTACCTTCAAGGCTCTCGACATAACTTTTCAAGATGCCAATAGGGTCAATCGTCACAAACATGCTCGTAACACCGCGCATGACACTTTTGTAACCATACCAAACGAGGTTTCGCATACGTGGGTCGAGAACCATATAAATGACAGCAGCCAAAGCAACCAGCATCAAAGACAGATACAAAAGATTGGAAGTCAATGTAATAAGATATGGTAGAGCTTGATACAATAAGTAGCCGCCACCGATTAAGATGCCCGTCATAAAGATGAGCCCCGTAACGCCTTCAGGTTTTTGCCAAAAGGATTTAGGCTTAAATTGAGGTGTCGGTGTCGAGACAGGAGTGATATTCGCCATTTTATCAGTTAGTTTTAAGATTTTTAAAATAAAAATTGATTTTTCAAAATTTAGTTCATTAAAGGTGATTGATTAATACCCCTCAGTATTTTCCCAAAAATATTCACCATTCACCATTAAAATATTCACCATTACTAAAGGTGTTGCCTCATATTGTCAATGTCTTTCTCCATCAAATTCAAAATGCTTTGATGCGTAAAAAGATATTTAGATTTAGCTTCATCTATTTTAGCGGCTGCATTCTCACGTTCGAAGTCCAGTTCCCGTATTTTAGTCCGCGACACTTCAACTTCTTCTTGCAGTTGCTTGATTTTAAGCTCGTTATCTGTTATTTTTTTTTGCAATTCACCTACTTGTTGCAGGTTTTGACCAATTTTGAGGTCTTGTTGTTTTTGCGAAGCCACATCAAAATGCTCTCTTTCTTTGATGAGCACATTTTTATAATGCATTGCTGTCTCGATGATTTTATCCTTTGTCAAACCCATCGTCGTCATGGTCGCAAAAGCAGAACGGATAGCCGTTATCTCATCTAAGTTCATTTTTTTCAAATTGTCAACAGCCATTCTAAACTCAAGATAATCAAATCCTGGCAGATTCGCTTTTTCCATAGCTTTTGCAATAAATTCGACGCTTTTTTCATCTAAACCCAGATTCTCTCCAAAAAAATTCTTCATAAGTATTATCCTATATTTTTAAAGCTAAATTTTAAAGCTAATTGTCGTCCAAAATTAAACATTTCAAGTATCTTAACAAAAGCCTTGACCATTTTTGTTCCCCCCCTCAGTAAGGCTTCGACAAAATAAGGCTTTTTTGGGTATAAACTTGAATTTTTATCTGTTTAAAAATTCCGAAATTTGAGGCATTGAAAAACTCAATTATGCCAAAATGTCAAAATTCAGCTATTTCAAAATTTTGAAATGATCAATCAGTGCATTTAAGAATCTGAAAATCATCCAAATAGAATACTTTTGCATCTGAAAAAAGTTATTTCCGATTATGCTGAAACAGATTCAAATATATATTCAACAATATCCACTCTATGTTAATCTCTTAGCATGGGCAAAAAATAAGACTTTTACAGGCTTTCAAGGTGTCACACTCTATGAAGTCCTTCGTTTTTTATACGCTGAAGTTTTTCTCAATCCAACGACAATGATGCGTGCGAATGCCATTGCGTTTAGTTTTTTCATGTCCTTATTTCCTGCTTTTTTGGTACTTTTCTC
>JAYSQG010000238.1:0-3077 GCA_043721685.1 Saprospiraceae bacterium
CAGACAACCGTTGCGCCCAATCCAAATGTTTGGACCCGCATTAAAACAACACAAGCAACGCTCCGTGCTTTGTATGAAGAAGCCGCTCAAGACATTAACAAAGCAACAGAAGGTGAAGCTTTTCTCGGTGAAAAGAACGTTTCTTATGCCCCCTCAGTAAAATTTACACATATCCTTTCGCTTGTAAATTAAACAACTCCGCATACTTTCCACCTTGTGCCATCAATTCTTCATGCGTTCCCATTTCAAGCCGTTGCCCATTTTCCAAAAACAAAATACGGTCAGCCATACGCACCGTTGAAAAACGATGTGAAATCAAAACAGCAGACTTGCCTTTTGTCAATTCCGCAAAACGAATAAAAACCTCATGTTCCGCACGTGCATCAAGGGCAGCCGTCGGTTCATCGAGTATCAACAATTGAGCATCGCGCATATAGGCACGAGCGAGGGCAATTTTCTGCCATTGTCCACCCGACAAATCAACGCCACCCGCAAAACGTTTGCCGAGCATTTGTTGATATTTTTGAGGTAACGGCTCAATGACCGTATCCGCTAAGCTTTTGTTGGCAGAGTCCACAATTTGGTCTTGTTTGTTAATATCTTCAATTTTACCAATGGCAATATTTTCAGAAGCGGTCATGGCAAAGCGGATATAGTCTTGAAAAATAACACCTACGGCTTCACGTAATTGTTGCGGGTCGTACTCTTTGAGGTCGCGTCCGTCGAGTTGAATAGACCCCTCAGTAGGTTGGTACAAACGAGCTAAAAGTTTGACAATTGTGGTCTTTCCTGCGCCATTTTCACCAACCAAAGCGAGTTTTTCTCCTGCTTTTAGTTCAAAACTAAGGTTTTTAACAGCGTATTTTTCAGAGTTTAAATACTTGAAACTGACGTTATCGAATGTAAAACCTTCACGTATCGGATTGGGTACAGGCAAGCCGCCACCTGTTTTCATCAAAGGTGTGATGTTCAAAAAATCAAAATAGTCTTGCAAATACAAAGCAGATTCGGCAATGCGGCTGAAGCGCAACATAATGCTTTGCAACATACTACGCATACGTTCAAATGACCCTGCGAGAAACGTCATCGTTCCCAAAGAGATGATACCGCCCACGGTTTGCAAAACAATAAAAATATAAGCCCCATAATAACTCAAAGTACCGACGAGTGATAAAGCCGTTCCTGTCATTGCCCGACGAATCGCTATTATTTTATTCGCTTCAAAATAACGGTCTGAAATGGTTTTGAAACGAGTCGCAAGGAACTCCGCCAAGCCGAACATCTTTATTTCTTTTGCTGTTTCGTCCGATGCGCCGATGTAGCGGAGGTAATCCAATTCACGGCGTTCAGGTGTCCAACTAAGGGTCAAAGAATAGACTTTTTGATTGAAGTAAATCTCTCCAAACAGCGTCGGAATGACAGCTAAAACTAAGATAAGAATCAACCAAGGATTAAAAAACAATAAACCTGCGCCTAAAAATAGTATCGTAATGATGTCCTGCGCTTGTTCAAATACTTGCGTCATCAATACGGTTCTACCTGTCGTTTGACGACGTGCACGTTCGAGTTTATCATAAAATTGTGGGTCTTCAAATTGATAAAGGTCGAGTGTTGCGGCATGGCGAATGATTTCCATTGATGATTGGTTGGAAAACAAATCGCCTAAGAGTATCTCCGTCAATGAAATGCCCCGTCCAATGATTTCGGAAAAAGCAACAACGCCAAATTCTAAGGCAATCAAAGTCATTAACCAGGACCCATCAGTAACAAATGCCTGATAGGACATATCTGTAATGGTGTGATTTTGAGACAGTTTGACCACTTCATCAACAATATTTTTTGCAATGAAAAGCGTAATCAAAGGCAATGACGAACGGACAAGCCGCAGCAATAAATTGGTCAGCATTAACCACCGATTGGTGCGCCAAATCAAGCGAAATAGGGCAGGAATATGTTTTAATGCCGCGAATTGGTCTTTGAAACTACTGGGTTTATTTTGAGCCATAGGAGCGTTAGGTCTTAATTCAGGAATTTTTTTCACGTAAATATGAGAATTTGATTGCAGTTAAAGCATTTTATTTTGAACACCTAAGGAAAGACTTATCGTTTTTGTTCACTCAAAGGCTTCTTTTTTTGAGAATAGCCCCCCTCAGTATATCACCATTAGTATTAAAATGAATAGGCTTTTTTATTTTTAAAACCATCAATCACTTTGCTTATAAAATTTAATTTTAAATTTGCTTTATTTTGCAAAACAATCATAGTATTTAAACTTCTTTTCAAAATAATTATCGAACTATACATTCTTCATATTAAATCAAAAAAATAATCAAAATGTCTAAATTTAAACTGACCAGAAGGGAATTTGTAAAAAACACCACTTTACTGACGGGGGGCTTGATGGCAGCACCTTTGCTGGGCAATCAACGTTTTTTTGGAGCTGGTAGCGATGAAATAAAAATCGCCCTCATTGGCTGCGGTGGACGCGGCACAGGTGCCATCGTTCAAGCATTGAGTGTCAAGGAAAATACAAAATTGGTCGCTGTTGCCGATGCTTTCCGTGACCAAGCGGATACGTGCTTAAAAACCATTATGAAAAAAGACCAAGGTGTCAGTAGCCGCATCAATGTGCCAGAAAGCAACATTTTTGTTGGTTTTGATGGGTACAAACAAGCCATGGCATTGGCAGATGTGGTCATATTGACGACACCGCCTGGTTTCCGTCCGATTCATTTTGAAGAAGCCGTGCGCCAAGGCAAGCAGATTTTCATGGAAAAACCTGTTGCAACCGACCCTGCGGGCATTAAAAGAGTACTTGATGCAGCAGAAATTGCTAAATCTAAAAAACTCAATGTCGTTGTCGGTTTGCAACGTCACTATCAGTCACTCTATCGCGAAATGATGCAACGAGTGCATAGTGGTAAAATTGGCGACATTGTTTCGGCACAAGCTTATTGGAACAACGACGGTGTTTGGGTACATCCACGCAAAGAAGGACAAACAGAAATGGAATATCAAATGCGTAACTGGTACTATTTCAATTGGTTATGTGGCGACCATATCACTGAACAGCATAT
>JAYSQG010000239.1:0-3660 GCA_043721685.1 Saprospiraceae bacterium
GATACTGAGGGGGTGGGGTGCCCCCTCAATAGTTGAGTGTTTAAGAGATATTATTTTAACGATTCCATCTTTGTTCTCTCAACGCTCCTGTAAATCGCACCAATGGCGTACCACCTAAATTAATCAATTCTACGCCACCATTATACTTGACTACAATCTTATCTATATTCCAGTTATCATAGGTATGACCTACATCGCCACCATTAAATGGATCATTGTTAGGAGTACCATCATGCCGAATCGTCACGCCAACAAGGTCATCAGGATTATGAGTACCTACTGCAAAATCTCGGGTCTGCCAAGAATTACCCGCCCAAGCTGCGCCACTACTCAAAGGAAACTCTGTCGTAGTGCCACTGTTCCTAAAATGGAATTTGATAAATGCTCTACTACTACCCCCGCGCAAATCATCGCCACCAGTTTTAACGTTTACAGTAAGGTTGTTAGGGCAATTTCCGCCAACAGGTCGGCTATATAGATTATCTATGCCAAAATCTGTATTTGCAATGATTTGACCATTAGAATTTGTAGCCCTCACTATACCCCGTCCCAACCGATACGCAGGTGTTAAAGAACACCAGCTTGTCCTGTACGGATAGCGCAATATACAACTGCCTACGCCTTCATTATTCGTCCGAATACGGCAGGATTGATTGGCTGTAAGGGGTACGTTACTCACTGTTACTGTTACATCGGAATTAGGCGCAGCACCACTGATTCTTATTGTTAATTGACCCTCTGTTTGAAATATTTGCTGGGAAACGGAGAGAATCGGATTGCTGCCGCCAACAGCTACTAATCGCCATTTTATATCCTGTTGTCCTTCATCTACGTATTGAATCAATGGTGCGCCTCCTTCTCTCATGCCTCCACCAATAGCTAAAAACAAGTTACTATTCTTGTTTTGAATTTTGTAAATGCCAGAACCAATATTAATGAAGCGCCATAAAATATCCTGTTGCCCTTGGTCTACATATTGAACAACCCTACCACCATTGTCGCGTGATGCGCCACCTACAGCGAGGTAAAGGTTACTATTCATATTTTGAAGTTTGTAGAAACCATTTCCAACGTCCAAGATTCTCCAGTTTTTATCGGTATTACCGTCACATGTCCATATAGTGCCTTCTTCGCCATTATTGCGTGTTGCACCTCTAACCGCGAGACATAATCCACTATTGGTATTAACTAAGTTTTTTATTCCCGTTATTTGTGCTTGAACTGGATGATTAGTAATAAAAAAAGATACTAAAAATGTAATACTCCAAATTGCCTTTTTCATTTTTCTATTTTTAAAAATTCATAATTAAATGCCTACTCATCCGCTTTTTGGCATCCGCGCCCACACATTTAAGCATAGCACAGGCTATACAAGGCAGTGCGAGTGACACCTTATTTCTTAGTACTTTCGTAAAGTGATGAGATTCATTTCTTTTTAACCGACTCAATGCACAGTAACTTCTACCTTTAATATAATAAATTCATTCAGTAATGCGTACTCGCAAATTGGTGGGCTTTCATAATAATACAGTGATACCTAATATTATTTTCCATTGACCAGCCATTGTATGATTGCTAATAACTCTAAAATTATTATTCATCAATTGCCCTGCTCCTGTATTTGTATTATAGAACAAGAGGTTGCCACAGCTATTTACATTAACAATTTGAGTCCAACCGCGAGTAAAGCTGAATGTTTCTATTGTTCTGAAATTATTGTATTGTGTTAAAGTACTTGCACCACTATTAGAATTATAGAAAAGCATACCTCGACCTGTTGGCACTATTTGAGTCCAACCACCTGCCATTGAATGGGTACTTATCGTTTCAAAACTGATGTTTGTTAAAGTTGCAGCACCTGTCTTTGCATTATAAAAAAGAATATTATTTCCAGATGGAACTATATGAGTCCACCCTCCTGCAAGATTCTGATTTCTTATGGTAGCGTAAATATTACTTCCTGTTATTGCGGCTGCCCCTGTGCTTGAATTATAAAATAATATTTTATTTGCGCTTTCCACTTGTACTACATGTGTCCAGCCACTTGCTAAATTGTAAGTTTGAACATCTCTTAGATTTTCATGTGCGTCCTTTGTGGTAACAGCGAGACCACTTATTGAGTTATAAAATAAGTAGCTTGCGCCATTTTGGAAATAATTTTGTCTGTGAATAATATGTGTCCACCCACCTGACAAATTGAATGTACTTCCTCCAGAAACATCACAACTATAAATCGCTGTTGTTGGTCCATCACCTCTATAAAATAAAAGAGTCTGTCCTCTAAGCATTGGGATGAATGAGATAAGAATTAAAAACAAAAAAAACTTTTTCATCTTATATAAATTTTAATAATTTCGCCTACTCATCCGCTTTTCAGCATCCGCGCCCACACATTTGAGCATAGCTCAGGCTATACAAGGCAGTGTCGGTAACGCCTTATTTTTTTGAAAAAAGTCTAAAAGCTGCTTATACAAGGTGCGGGGATATAAAACACGTTTATAAAAGAAAATCACATTTTAGTCACCTTTAAAATAGATTGACTTTGCTTTCTTTTTATGACAAATACATACATGCCAGATGGTAAATCGGTTATATCTAAAACTTGCTGAACGGCAAACTGCTTTAACAATTGCCCTTGCATATCGCATAAGTCGAGTGAAAGTACCCCCTCAGTATTTCCAAGAAAAACATGCCCCAATGTGGGGTTTGGATATAAAAATATCTGTTTTTCAGATACTTCATTCGTAGCTGTCACGATACGTGTAAACCGATAATTACTGACCGTCTGCCAAGCCAAACGTTGTAATGCCAAGCGGGTCGCCGCATCTGTTTCCACCCGCGTGTTTTGCTGATAAGGACCCGCGGAGATGTCGGGCAAGCCTTCGGGCGATGTCTTAAAAAGGGTCGCATACATGACCAAAGCGACATAATAATTGCCTGTATTATTGAGGTGAATATCATCCGAAAAAATTTGATTGATATTGGTCAATCGTCCAACTGACCCCCTCAGTAAAGCATCGTATAAAGCAGCCATAGCTTGTCCTGCGGGAACAATCAACGAATCAGGGCGAATGCCACCTGCCATTTTTTCCCAAAACGGACGGTCTTCGTTGATGCGTTGTCGCCAAGATGTATAGTTGTTATTTACAACGTGCGACCATGTTTCGTAGCAATATGTTTTAATATTCGGACTGGCGCGGCGGGCAACACTGTCAAATTTTCGACCATGCCCGATGCCGTCATTAAAATTTAGATTCGACTGAAACGGTTGCGCTTCAGTCAGCACTAAGGTTGTATAGCCACCGCGAGCCAATTCGATGAGAAAGTCGGTGCCATACTCCACATCGCGTCCTTGCGAAGCAACCCAATAGGCATTCCCATTGAATTTCCACGGTTCTGCCCATTGCAGACTGAGGGGTGCGCCGATATTGATGTGGTGGCGATAATCCGCAGGTTTATTGGCGGCTTGTGCTAATTGCTGAACCATATAAGGCATATCCAAATTGGTCAAGCTGTGACCGACGTAATATATTTTTTGCGATTGTGCATTTAAATTAAATGCAGCCATCATTAAAACACATAAATGGATTATCTTTTTCATATTGATTCTTTAGAAGTTATGACAAGGCAGTGCGGGTAACGCCTTATGTTTTTGAAAAA
>JAYSQG010000240.1:0-8071 GCA_043721685.1 Saprospiraceae bacterium
GACAATTTTTAGTTGCTTCGATTTTACTAATTTTGGGTGTCTATTTTTTTAGAAAAACGGAGGCGTATTTTGCAGATTTAGCATGAAACCAATCATAGAAGTTAAAAATATATCGAAACAATATAAAATTGGACAAAAAAAAAGATATTTGAGTCTGCGAGATTCTGTTTCTGATTTTTTTACATTCAAAGGTCGAAATACTGAGGGGTCTGATTTCTGGGCTTTAGACGATGTCAGTTTTGATGTTCAAGCAGGTGAAAGTATTGGTATCATAGGTAGAAATGGGGCTGGAAAAAGTACTCTGTTGAAAATACTTAGTAGAATAACACCTCCAACAAAAGGCAGTGTGATACTGAGGGGTCGGATAGCCAGTCTTTTAGAAGTCGGCACAGGTTTTCATCAAGAGCTTTCAGGGCGCGAAAATGTGTTTATGAATGGCTCGATACTGGGTTTAAGACGCACTGAAATTGCACAAAAATTTGATGAAATAGTTGCTTTTAGTGGCGTTGAACAATTTATAGATACGCCTTTAAAGCATTATTCAAGTGGTATGCAATTGCGGCTGGCTTTTGCTGTTGCAGCCCATTTAGAGCCTGAGATTTTGGTGATAGATGAGATTTTGGCGGTTGGTGATGCGGAATTTCAAAAGAAATGTTTGGGGAAGATGGATGAGGTGAGTAGGAGTGGGCGGACAATCATTTTCGTCAGCCATAATTTAGAGATGTTACAGAATCTTTGTAAACGTGGTATTGTACTTAATGATGGACAAATGGTATTTGATGGCTCGATGCCAGAAAGCCTTAGTTTTTACGACAATTTATTCGAAAAAAAACAACATATCTCGCGGCTGCCATTGAAAATAGACCAATATTTGACTATCTCAGAACTCAGTTTTAGTTTTTCTATAAAAACTACTTCCATTTTTTTACAACTTCAATTTGATAAAAAACCGAAAATATTGGATGCTTGTTTGGTCATTTACAGTTTATCTGGTATTCGTTTAGCTTTGATTGATTTACGTCCGAAATTCTCTGAAATAGCGTTTTCTGAAAAGCAAGCCACTTGGAGTATCGAAACAGCACCAATTAATCTTGTAAATGGTACTTATTCAGTTGGTATATATATAGTCACACCGTTTTATCAGAATACTGAATATGACGTGATTTATCTTAAAGTTGAAAACGACAACCCATATCCTATCATCCTACCTTATCCAACAGAGTATAGAGGTTTTTGGGAAATAGAGGTTCTTTAAAACCATTCAGTATAATGTGGATTTCAAAAAAAATAAAAGATGCCATTCATTGGCGTTGGAAAAGATGGCAATCAAAACGTATTCAGCGACTTGGTTATATCTTATTTACAGGTAATCGCGTTTTTATCACACCTAATTCCCATATTATCGAAATCATTTTAGAAACAGGTGATTTTGAAATGGAAGTTCGGCAACTGATAAATCAATTGGTCAGACCGAATAGTTTTTTTTTTGATATTGGTACTAATATAGGACTGATAAGCCTTTCTGTTTTACAAATTCCAAAAAATATCAATGTTTTATCTTTCGAACCATCTCCGAGTGTTTTACCATATTTACGACAAACAATAAGTCAAGCTCCTTATCGTAATAGATGGCAATTAATCGAAAAAGCTGTCGGTGAAAAATTAGGCGAAACATATTTTGAAGTCAATCAGGCCTTGGGAAAAGATGGCTTCGATGGAATAAAAAATACAGGTCGTGGCGGAAATATTACCCAAAAAATAGAGGTTACAATGACAACTGTTGATACTGAATGGGCACTTCAAAATTATCCAGATGTTTCTGTTATCAAGACAGATACTGAGGGGTATGATTTTTGGGTTTTGGTAGGTGCAAAAAAATGTATCGAAACCTGTCGCCCTGCAATTATTATTGAATGGAATTTTGAAAACTTAAAAGCTTACGATTTGCCTCAAGCCAAAATTTTTGAATTTTGCGAAAACCAGAGGTATGAAATTTTTTCGATTTTCGATTTTCAACGACTTACAACATTGACCGAATTGAATGTAAAATTCAATTTACAGCAGCAAGAAAATTTCTTGTTACTGCCTACTGAATGGCAAGGTCTCCTTTTCTAATAATTTCAAAATCTAAAGACGCGAAATCAAATCCAGTAGGTGTCATTATTTCCTTTTGTCAACTATTTTAATATTAATTTTATGCCTATATCCGTAGTATCCTCCGCTCATCATTCATTTAATTCTTTTCCTAAAATAAGCATCGTTACACCTTCTTTTAATCAGGTTGAATACTTAGAAGCAACTATTCTATCTATTCTTAGCCAAAATTATCCAAATTTAGAATATATTATTATTGATGGTGGGAGTACAGATGGCTCAATTGATATTATCCAAAAATATCAAAAACAGTTAGCTTATTGGGTTTCTGAACCCGACAGTGGACTATACGATGCAGTACAAAAAGGTTTTGAAAAATCTACCGGAGAAATTATGGCATGGCTCAATTCTGACGATATGTATCATCCAAACTCTCTATTTGTGGTTGCAGATATTTTTTCAAATATGCCATCCGTCGATTGGCTCACAGGAATATATACAATGTATGATGAAAAAAACAGAACAATCGGGGCTAATATCGTCTGTTCTTGGTCTCGGAACTGGCATTTATTAATGGCTAAATCACGACAAATACAACAAGAATCAACATTTTGGCGACGTAGCCTATGGAATAAATCTGGATCTTATGTTAAGGTAGATATGGATTTTGCTGGAGATTTTGAACTTTGGTTTCGTTTTTTTAAATATGCGGATTTATATACTGTTACAACTATACTTGGCGGTTTTCGATTTAGAACAAAAAATCAAAAATCATTAGAAAGTATGACGGAATACTTGTTGGAAACAGAACAAGTTATAGAAAAAGAAACTTTCAATATTAATGAGATTTGTCGTCAAAAAATTTGTTATATTTATTATTATTATTTTTTACGTTTTTTTAGAAATGTAAATTTTATAGGAAAACTGACAATTAAAGTTTTTGATTTTCCAGACTCAATTCGGTTTAATCGAAATTCTAGTAATTTTGAATTTTTTAATACTATTTATAGACTACCATGAAAATTAATTTTTCATTCATAGAAAGTTATCAAACTGACAGATTCGAAAATTCACAGGACTTATTCGGTAATCTACCGAAAATCAGCATAATAACCCCATCTTTCAATCAAGGACAGTATATCGAAGAAACAATTTGCTCTGTCTTAACACAGAATTATCCCAATCTTGAATACATCATAATTGATGGTGGCAGTACAGATGGTACTGTTGACATTATACGAAAGTATGAAAAATGGTTACACTTTTGGGTCAGTGAACCCGATGAAGGTCAAGCAGATGCCATCAACAAAGGACTTTCTCATGCAACAGGCGATGTATTCAATTGGTTGAACAGCGATGATTTTTATTTGCCCAATATATTAACAAAAGTCGGTCATTATTTTTTAGATAGAGATTTAGATGTTCTTTGTGGCCGAGAGTATCAACAGACCGAAAATGGGCGTCAAAGCTTGACTCAGGGTACTATCATTCGCCCGACTTTAGAGGAAACAATTGCTTGGGCTTTTAACAATCAGCCGCCAACTTTTATGCGTTTAGCCAAAGTGAAACAATTAGGTGGGCTTGAAAAAGGTTTACATTTCTGTATGGATGCAGAAATATGGGTTCATTATTTAACTCAATTTGGGTTGGATAAGGTACGAAAAGTAGATGATATTTTCAATGTTTTTCGTCTTCATTCCCAAGCTAAATCGTCTAATCTAAAAGAAATTTATTTTCGGGATAGATTTAATATACTTTTAGGGCTTGCTCGTAGTCTTACAAGTTTAAAGTTTCCTGAAAGATTTATTTTGGATAGTCCTTTTTTTCAAGTTTATTTAAGAAAAACATATCGCTTACATTCTTCTATTGACGAAAAACGTTTGGCAATTTCAATTGTGGAACGCCTTTTTAATTATCATACACAGTATATGTCATGGTTTTCCTTTTTTCAACTATACTTTTTTTCATTAAGAATAAGCCCTTTTAAGCAATCTTTTAGGTTTTATTTGATGCCATTAATAAAAATAAAGCGGCTGTTTCGCCCTATGTGAAACAACCGCTTTATTTTTATTATTCAGCTAATTTTTCCTTAACGCATAATGACTAATTTGCCAATTCCTTTTTTGAAATAGTCAGATGTTGTATCACCACTATAGCTTTCGAAGGCTTTACCGTCTGCATTTTTAGCAGTTACACGATATAAATACACGCCATTTGCCAATTGATTGCCATACATATCCGTTCCGTCCCAAACAAAATCAGTGCGATGTGTACCAATTTTGAGTGGTCCGAGTTCATCTTGTGTAATTTCCCTAACAACTTTGCCCGCCACAGACATGATTTGGATTTTAAAATACTTAGGGGGAGACTCACCAGTCAATGTATAAACAAATTGAGTTCGTGTAGAAAATGGGTTGGGATAGTTTAAAACATTGGAAATAGATGATTTCGTAATAATTTGGAAAGCAATACTATAATCCATATTCCCCGATTGATTTCCCGAAGCATCTTTAGCTTTCACAATAAGCTGATACGTTCCATCCACAGTAAAAATAGGACGATATTCAATCGTTGCTTTATTTACACCCGAAGCAGATATGGTTGCAGGATTGAATTTTAGGGATGCGTCATTAAAATATATCTGCCGCTTCGTACCTATAGGGTTTTGAACATAGAGCTTAAAAAGGGTCGTATCATTGAGCGCAAGAAATTTATTCTCATCCCTTAATTCGATGATAATGAATGGCTTAGGCGAAACAATATCATTATTCATAATCCTAATACCGTCGAACATCACATCAAGCAAAGGATTTTTCTTATCTTGTTCAACAAAGAAATTAGTTTGTAAATAATTATTAAAAGTAAACTGTTCAGGTTGTGCCATATTAGGGTTGACTTCAAAAGAAACCTGTTGCTTACCACCCATATCTTTTGTTGAACGCATCAGGTTTGAAACCAAACTACCGTTTTTACTGAGGGGAGCATATTTACTTAATGTAGTTGTTTCGACATTTGCTGCATCCCGAATCGTCCATTTCACCAATACACTATCCGCATCTATGTCACTGATATTTTCTACATTTACTTCTATTTTAAATTGATCACCTTGCTGAATAGTATCCTTAGACATTGTATATTTTGTGTAGGGGTTAACAGCTAATTCTGTTAAGCCTTTGTACAAAACTCGCCAGTAATTAAGTTGTGGTGGTGTCCGTTCCGTTTGGTCATAGCCATAAAAGCGTATTTTTAAATAAGGGTATTGCTTTGCATTGATTGAACTTAAAGATGCTGTGGCTGTAGTTACATTTGCCAATAGAACTGTATCGCCCAGTCTATCAGCAGTCAAGCCTATGACATCAAACGCAAGTGAATCAATTGTGGGTATTGCAATATTCGCTTTATAATTTATTTCTAAAGATTTCCATTCCTTAGCGGGTCCGATGACTTTTGATGCCATCTTGCCTTCATACCAATTATTTAACATTGAAAATGAAATAGGGGCGCCATCTAAATAATTTTGTCCAATATTTTCTGCTAAAGCTTTTCGCCCTTTTTGAAAAGCAAATGAATATGGTCTATTACCATTACCTGTTAACACTTCACGTATACGTTTTGCACCTTGCTTTTCTAATATACTGAAAATATTTTTACCATAAGATGTTGAATCATTCCCCCATAATTCTGGATTATACGTTGCTGTTTGGGTTTGTTGTACAGTGAAAATAACAACATAGTCTCCATCCTTAATGACTTTCTCGATAAATTCCATAAAGCCTTTTCTTCCTACAATTGAACTTGAGTCATTAGTCTTAAAAATATAACTATTCATTGTATTATCACCATTTGGAAATTTCAACCCATAAATAGGTTGAACCCAAGGCTTCCACCACTCAGTCCCTGTTGGGCCATCAAATACAACTACGTATAGACCCGATTCAAGAAAACTCTTATTTCGCCCTCTTTCATTATTATTTGTAAAGTATCGCGGATTACCCGAAGGCCCATTTACTGGATTATACCGCAAATCCACCGAATTCAAATTCTCTCCAAACGCAAACTTCCTATCAAAACTGTCCACCTTCAAAGTCGTAAACTCATTCCCCAACCACTGATAATAATGTGACTGATTCCACCCCTCACTACCATCTTTCAAATAGATAAAAGAAGAATTCTGCCAAGCATAACCCACTCCAACCGTACTATCTGGAGCTGTTCGCCAATAGTAAACAGTATTGTCTGTCCAATTCATATCAGGTTGCCATTTCAATACACCACCCAATTGATTAATCACAGTCCGTTTTTTCAAAGGACTATTGAAAGTGGCGGTTGTATCTATTTCAATGTAATAATTTTGTGGTTTTGCCAAAGCATTAGAAGTAGAGGCTTTTAAAATAATAGGTACTTTATTGACAATAGCAAACTCCACTGGATAAACAGGTCGCACATTATTATCAAGGATATAAAAAGGCATACCTTTTTCGCCTGTTGATGCCACAAGTTCATTATTGATTTTTGCACTTGGCGAAGGCAGTTCATTAATATTGTTGTCAGAATCTACAAAAATATGCAAACGATTCAATCCTGCAGCCGTTTCTTTAGTCATAGGTACACGCCAAGTAAAAGTGCTTTGATATTGAGGGGTCGGTATGCGCTTTTTAGTCAATTCAACAAAAGTATTATTGGGCAATTGTTGACGCAGCAAAATAGTCATTGAATCTTTAAGGTTATTACCTATATTACTAACCGTAAAAGTCACTGCAAAACTATCCAATTGAGCTGTCAAAATTGAAGGTTCAAACTTAATAGAAGTTGCATCAGGCAAAAAGTCTGGTCCAGGTGCAGTAAAAAGACGTAGTGCAGGGTCACCTGTAATTTGAAACTCTTGGATTGCCGATTTTAGTCCTAAATCATTTTGAACTGTTGACTGACTAAATTGTCTGTAAGTTCTTGTTATTATATCACCCAATGCCTGTCCATATCCAGCAGTTCCCATCGTGTTGTAATAAACATTTGCGAACCGATTGAGTGAATTGAGAAAAGAAGATCCAGTTGTTCCCGTAAAAGCACAAACACCTTTATCCTTATAAAAAGTAAAATTCTCTGCAAATCCTTTCGCTTGTTGATGACAATTACCAGCAGAACAACCCAAAGCCACAAATAGAGGATACTTACCTTTATTATTTATCAGTTCTGGGTTATTGATATCAAAATCTATAGTTGATGATGCAGAGTGCCCATAAAAATTAATCAGTGAGACACCTTTATTCAATAAGTTAAAAATCTGGTCATTCAAAGCTATCTGCACAGGGTCTAGGCTTGTTTTATAAAAAGTCGTCACATTCAATCCCGCTTTACTGGCTTGAAGGGTATCCGCAAAGTTTTTCATATACTCTTTGATGATAGGTCCTTCGTTACCGCCACCACTGAGATGCATCACATTTTTCATCCATTGACGGTCAGCCAATGTTTGTGGTGCATTTTTCAGTGCATTTTCATGTTCTTTAACTTTATCCAGATAGGTTTTCATTTCGGAAGCAACACTCAACGGAATACGCCCGACGGGCATAATAGGCACAATAGAACTGTCATTCGTCACAAACATAACATCACAGTGTGGATAGCCCCATGAAGGCAAATCACTCATATCAGGAAAAGCAACATTGTAGCGATTCCCTGGAAACTCTTTGGCTTTGCCGACAAGTACTAAGTATTGCGGATTCGCCCAATTTTTCTTGATAAAATAAGAAAAATTGCGCAAGCACAACGGATGACGATTCACACCGTAGCCAAATTGGTCGTGCACTTGCTGCACATCTATTACTTTGGTCTTGAAACCGCCCCCCTCAGTAGAAGAGCGATAATTGGCATAATCCTGAACATAGTTTTTGCCTGTGCCGTCATTGAAGAACCTGGGCGATGCAATCATAATATAGTTGCCACCATCAGGTCTTAAATCTACAAATGTGGTGGGTGTTAT
>JAYSQG010000241.1:0-19329 GCA_043721685.1 Saprospiraceae bacterium
AATCGTGCAGAAAGTGATATAATGATGCAAGAACTCACTAAAATGGTTGACAATCTCCATGAGAGTATTCAAGTACCCTTTGTGATGCATTACCAAGGCTTTAAATATCAAGAAATTGCTGACGACCTGCAATTGCCCCTTGGCACGGTCAAAAGTCGCATTTTCTTTGCAAGAAAAGAACTGAAAGATAAAATCAATGCACGTTACGACAATCTGGGCAAAGCCTACGAAAAGCAAAGTGCAAGGATGGAATTTTCTGAAAATTAAGAATAGTTTGATTTTTCATAATAATAGAGGGTGTAGTATGGCGATGGCAAACGTTTAGTTTTGCCATCGCTTTTTTTTTTATGGACATTTTGTGGAAAACTCACCCCTCAGTATCCGACCAAAAAATCGTATCTTTGCGAAACAAAATGTTTCGACAATGAAATTTTCACATCTCCATTGCCATACGCAATTTTCCCTCCTTGACGGGGCGGCATCAATTCCTAAATTATTTAAAAAAGCAGCAGCAGACGGTATGCCCGCAGTCGCTATCACCGACCACGGCAATATGTTTGGCGTGTTCGAGTTCGTGGCAGAAGCGGCAAAACAAGGCAATGCGGTGAAACCTATTGTTGGTTGTGAGTTTTATTTGGTTGCAGACCGCACGCAAAAGTCGTTTTCAAAAGACAAAAAAGACAAACGTTTTCATCAGCTCTTTTTAGCCAAAAATACTGAGGGGTATCGAAATTTGACAAAAATGTGTTCGCTCGGTTTCATGGAGGGCATGTATTCCAAATATCCTCGTATTGATAAGTCTTTGGTTGAAAAATATCATAAAGGTTTGATTGCCACGACTTGTTGTTTGGGTGCGTCTGTGCCCCAAGCGATTTTGATGCACGGTGAAGATGCGGGGCGTAAGGAATTTGAGTGGTGGCTCAATATGTTTGGCGAGGACTATTATATTGAGTTACAACGCCACAATTTGAAGGAGCAGATTTTGGTCAATGAAGTGCTTTTGCGTTTTGCAAAAGAATATCACGTCAAAGTCATTGCCTCCAACGATTCGCACTATGTTGACCGTGAAGATGCCAATGCACACGATATATTATTGTGTATCAACACGGGTGAAAAGCAAGCAACGCCAAAATTCGACGACTTCACAGACGAAGATGGGCAAAAGAAAAATACGCGTTTTGCCTTTCCAAACGACGAGTTTTTCTTCAAAACAACGTCGCAAATGACGCAGCTTTTCAGCGACGTGCCAGAAGCGATTGATAATACAAATGAGATAGTTGCCAAATGTGAGGTTTTGAAATTAAAACAAGACATCATGTTGCCGAACTTCGTTATTCCTCAAAATTTTACGAATCAAGACGATTATTTGCACCATCTGACATATGAAGGGGCAAGAGAACGCTATAAAGACATCACCGCAGAAGTTGAAGAACGCTTGAATTTTGAGCTTTTTACCATCAAAACGATGGGTTTTGCGGGTTACTTTTTGATTGTAGCGGATTTCATCAAGGCGGGTCGTGATTTGGGTGTTTTTATTGGTCCCGGTCGTGGTTCGGCGGCAGGTTCAGCGGTTGCGTATTGTGTTGGCATTACAAATATTGACCCTATCAAATACAACCTACTTTTCGAACGTTTTTTGAATCCTGACCGTAAGTCAATGCCCGATATTGATACGGATTTTGATGATGAAGGACGGCAAAAAGTCCTTGATTATGTGGTTCAAAAATATGGCAAAAATCAGGTGGCGCAAATCATTACGTATGGCACGATGGCGGCAAAAATGTCTATCAAAGACGTGGCGCGGGTTTTGGATTTGCCTCTAAATGATGCCAATGCTTTAGTAAAATTGGTATCTGACAAACCGGGCATTAAGCTCAATCGCTTACTCAAAGCCCCCCTCAGTGGTGAGGGCGGTTTGACGGATAAAGAAGGTTTACCAGGAGAAGACATTGACAATGCAAAACAATTACGTGAGATTTTAGCCGATAAAAGCGACCCACGTTCTGCCGTTTTGCGTGAAGCCTTGATTTTGGAAGGGTCGGTGCGTGGCACAGGTATCCATGCGGCAGGTATCATCATTGCGCCTAAGGATTTGACCGAAATCATACCCGTTGCCATTTCAAAAGACTCTGATTTACTCGTCACGCAGTTCGAGGGCAACGTTATTGAAGACGCAGGTGTCATCAAAATGGACTTTTTAGGGCTAAAAACGTTGACCATTATGCGCGATGCTTTGGCTTTGATTGAACAAAACCATGGGCTAAAAATTGACATTGACACCATTCCTTTAGACGATTTAAAGACCTACGAACTCTATCAACGAGGCGACACAAATGCGACTTTTCAGTTTGAAAGTGCGGGTATGCAGAAGTATTTGAAGGAATTGAAACCGACGAAATTTGATGAGTTGATTGCCATGAACGCCTTGTATCGCCCGGGTCCATTGGCTTATATTCCGAATTTTATTAATCGGAAATGGGGTCGTGAAAAGGTGACTTATGACCTCGATGCGATGGAGGAATACTTGCATGAAACTTATGGTATATGCGTATATCAAGAACAAATCATGCTTTTATCTCAAAAATTGGCTAATTTCTCCAAAGGTGATGCCGACGTTTTGCGAAAAGCAATGGGTAAAAAGCAAATCGCGGTTTTGAACAAAATGAAAGCGCAATTTTTATCAGGTTGTGAAGCCAATGGTCATGCGACAGCAACTTGTGAAAAGGTTTGGACGGACTGGGAAGCCTTTGCGTCTTATGCCTTCAACAAATCGCACTCAACTTGTTATGCGTTTGTGGCATACCAAACGGCTTACTTGAAAGCCCACTACCCTGCCGAATACATGGCTGCCGTTTTGTCCAATAATCAATCGAATATTGATAAAATTACATTCTTCATGGAGGAATGTCGCGCGGCAAACATTTCGGTCAAAGGTCCAGATGTGAATGAAAGTAATATTAAATTTTCAGTCAATAAAAAAGGTGATGTGCGGTTTGCTTTGTCTGCGATAAAAGGCGTAGGTGAAGCAGCGGTTGAAGCCTTAATTCAAGAACGGTCTGAAAATGGTCCTTATAATGATATTTACGAATTTGTACGCCGTCAAAACCTGCGGACAGTCAATAAACGGGTGATGGAATCGCTCACACAGTCCGGTGCATTTGACGGTTTTGGGATACCAAGAGCCGCTTATTTTGCTCAATCTGACAAATACGATTCGTTTATCGAACATCTTTTGCGCTACGGTGTGGGTTATCAAACGCAGAAATCAGAGGCAAGTACGTCTCTTTTCGGCGAAGCCTCAACAGATGCGATGTTGGAAGACCCCTCAGTACCAAAGGTCGAAGAATGGAATTTGATTCAAAAATTGAATTACGAAAAGGATTGTGTCGGCATCTATCTGTCAGGACATCCGCTCGACGATTTTAAAGTGGAATTGGCTTATGCGAATACAACGCTTGACAAAGTTCAAGACCTTAAAAACCAGCGTGTTAAAGTTGCCGCTTTTGTTTCATCTGTCAGTCATCGGGTTTCGAGAAAAGGAACAGGTTTTGGCTCTTTTGTGATTCAAGACTATAAAGGTTCACAGGAATTTGCACTGTTTAATGAGGATTATGCAAGGTTTAGTCCCATTTTGCAGCCAGGCGTTTCGGTGCTGATTGAAGGCGAAATGAAGCAACGTTGGAATTCAGAAGAATTTGAATTGAAATTAAAAGACGTAAAACAACTCGCTTCGCTCGGCAATTCGTTGACAGAAAGCATTACGTTGATGATACCTATTGAAATCGTGACGGAGACATTGATTCAAGACTTAGAGAAAATGTGTCAAAAATTCAAAGGCAAACACAAACTCAAAACACAACTATTAGATTCGACTAATCGCTTAACGTTGCACTTATTTTCGACAGATAAAAAGGTGAATGTGGATTCTGATTTTATAGCGGCGGTTGAGGCCAAGGGGTTGAATTATAAGTTGAATTAAATCATTGCGTAATTCTTTCAAAGTCAATACCTTGAACAATATCATGTTTTGGTAAATCAAGATAAGCATGTTCAATTAAGAATGTCTTAGCCGTCGAAAGGACACGCCTTCTTTCACCTTTTGTCATTTCAGATGAATCTTTATCATCACAAAACCAACGGACGGAACAATGCCAAAAGTTAGCATTTATAGGCGTATGAATGACTTTGCACATAGGTTTTGCGGGTAAGTTATTATCAAAATTGAAGAATGTAACATCATTAATGTCCCCAATCCGTAGAAAAAATAAACCCCTATTGTCCACTATATCGAAGTCGATAGAATGTTGTGGAATTTTAAACAACGTTTCATTTTTCCAAAGTTGGATAAAATAACCAAAGTTCTCGCTTTTTTAAATTCGGATTTTGACATCTTCAACAGTGGAATTTGGGAATAAGTTGGTTGAATAGTCTCTTAAATGGTCAGTTTGAGCGACTAAACAATCTGAACGCAGTTTACCAAATTCATCTGTGATATGCTGCGTTTCGGTATGTCGAAGAATGAAGCAATTATGATGCTTCTCATTAAAATCAATATGTTTGTAATTCGGTTGAGGCAACAACCGTTTTGGGTACTCCATAGTTATGTTTAAGAAATTGAATCAAAAAATTCATTGACCTTAGTAAAAACGTTTTTGATTAAACCCGCAGTACCAAATATATGCTTTTGGTTTTTATATAAATTGATAACAATATCATAAGACGGCTCTTCATCAACTAAAAACAATTCAGTATAGAACCTTACGTCTTGTAAATCGCTTTTCAGCAAAATACTATCATCAATTGTCGTTTCTACAACCATATTTTGAAAGTCAAATTTAGAAAGTTCAAATGTGATAGATTGAAATAAATCATTTACGAAAACAGAATCCCATTTTTGAAAAAAAACAGGATTGCCCTTATTTGCAGCTTCAAATTTTGATAAAATCTCTTTATTTTTTCTAATTCTATTGTTTTTTTCAACTTCCGAAATAGGGTTTTGAACGGTATCTGATGCTTTGTTGTTAAAGCTTTCTGTAGGTGCATCTACTCCTTTGACATTCAAAGATGTTTCTACGGTACTTGATGAAGAAAAGGCATTTGTCATTTGTATAACGAATTTTAAGTGTTAAGAGCTAAAAATCATCATAAACTTAAATTCAAGAAGAAGTTTTACATACAAATTTAATCCTTTTTAGGATAGAATGGTGTATTTTGATAAAAAATGTAACCGTTTCAAATTCGACTGATTTTCACTGACTTTTTGTTATCACGAAGGAAACCTAAAAAAAATCAGTGAAAACCAGTCGCATCCGTCTAATCAGTGGTCAAAAAAAAATCACAAAAAAGGCAACTTAGCAACCTTAGCCACTAATTTTTTCCCACCGCCAAAAGCGATAAATATCTCCGTTCCAACCTTATCAAATCCTTTTTTGACATAACCCATACCAATCGGTTTGTCCAATGTTGGTGACGAAGTACCTGATGAGACAACACCAATTTCATTGTTTTCGCTATCAAAAATAGCGTAACCATGACGTGGAACACGACGGTCATCGAGTGTGAAGCCAACGAGTTTGCGAGAGACCCCCTCAGTAATTTGGCGTTTAAATGTCTCAATATTCACAAAATCAGCGGCTTTTTTAGTTTTTGTAATCCAACCCAAACCAGCTTCTATAGGTGAAGTGGTGTCGTCAATGTCATTTCCGTAGAGACAAAAGCCTTTTTCAAGGCGCAATGTATCGCGTGCGCCTAAGCCGATGGGTTGAATATTGAAATCTTTTCCTGCAGCAAAAAGTGCGTCCCAAAGGCGAACAGCATCTTTATTGTTGACATATAATTCAAAACCGCCTGCGCCAGTATAACCTGTCGCTGAAATCACGACATTTTCAATGCCAGCTACTGCACCTTTTTCAAAATGATAATATTTGATGTCAGAAAGGTTAACATCCGTCAATGTCTGAATCAATGCCGTAGCGTTTGGACCTTGAACGGCAAGGAGCGCCGAGTCGTCGCTGATATTGACAAGGCGTGTATCGTAGTCTTTGGCATAACCTGAAATCCAAGCCCAGTCTTTGTCAATATTCGACGCATTCACGACGAGCATAAACGCTTGTTCGCCTTCCGAACAGCTGTCTTCCGACAAACGATAGACCAATAAATCGTCCACAATGCCCCCCTCAGTATTGGGCAAACAAGAGTATTGCGCTTGACCGATTGCGAGTTTTGACGCATCGTTTGACGTAACTTTTTGAACCAAATCCAAAGCCTGTTTACCTTTAACAATAAATTCACCCATGTGAGACACGTCAAAAACACCTACGTTTGTTCGTACACAATGGTGTTCTTCTTTTATGCCTGAATAAGAAATAGGCATATTGTAACCTGCAAAGGCTGCCATTTTTGCACCTAAGGCTATGTGTTTTTCGGTAAGCGGCGTATTTTTTACAATAGTTGTTTCAGTCATAAAAAGTTGATTTTTAAGAATTTATAATTGGTTAGAATTTAATTTATTGTAACATTTTCAACAACATCGCCTACTTCAAGTTTATTAACAATGTCCATACCTTCCAGCACTTTCGCAAAAATGGTATAGTTTGGGTCAAGGTGTAACGTTGGACTTTGCGTAATAAACCATTGACTGCACTCTGTATGATTGCCCGCCGAAGCCATGCCAACGTACCCCTCAGTATTGTAGTGCATGGGTGTCAATTCGGACGAAATGGTATAGTCCAAAGAGCCATAGCCGTCACCACGCGGGCAACCTGTTTGAACAACAAAATTAGGCACGACACGGTGAAATATCTTTCCGTTGAAAAAACCTGATTTAGCTAAATTGACAAAATTGGCAACTGAAATAGGCGCATTTTGGCGTAAAAGCCGCAGTTTGATGTCGCCTTTGCTTGTTTTTATCAAGGCATTTGAAAAGTCCGTCATACTTGTCAATGTAATCCAATCAATCGAGCGAGGTGTTGTATATTTTTTCTTTTTAATGCTTGTTGAGTCTGAAATTTTAACAATGGCATTAAAAATAGCATCGTAGGCTTCCAATTGTGAAGGCATTTTTAATCGTTGCAATACTTGATACAATTCAGGAATTTGTTCCCGCATTCTCAAACGATTCAACTCCGCTTCGGGCTTGATAATCGTTTCGGCGGCAACGGTTGCTGCTCCTGCATCGCCTGAATTTATGATGTCAAAAAGAGCCGCTTTCAACTGGTTTTTGACACCCACAGAGTAGCCTTGAAACATCCGATAAAAGTCAGGTGAACAGATGATTTTTGCCAACGCCTCGGTTGCTGCTGTGCGGACAACGGGCGCATTATCGGTTTTCAAAGCCTCTTCGCGCAACATTTCATGGTTCCAACCGAAGTTGGCGAGCCCCCTCAGTAAAACGGCTTTTTCGTAAGGATTGACCGTTTTTGCATACAATTCCTTCATCGCATTGTTCAAAGAATCGCGGGTACGTGGGTAAAAACGCAGCCATTTGAGGGCGGCACCCATCATCAAACGTTTGGTCGAAGGTTGCAGCGTTTCGTCAGAAGACGCCATTTTGTAGGACTGGGCATCGCGTTCAGTGCCATTTTTGACGAGTAGTTCAGCAGTAGTATTCGCCACATGGATATTGCGATCGCGCAAAGCGGTAGATAGCAACGGCTGAATACTGTTGTACGGCATTTCACTAACCGCATTTAATATATTTATTTTTACTCGATTATCAGTTTCTTTACGGAAAAGGCTTTCTAAAGTAGGCAATATACTGAGGGGGTTCTCTGCTTTGCCAAGCGCCTTTACTAAAGCCATTCGGACTTCAGGATTGCGTTCTGAAAGGGTGATGGGCAACAAAGACGTGATGACAGTCGTATCGTATTTCGCTTTTATTTTGGACAAATAACTCGCACCAATCAAACGGACAGAAGGTGGAAAGCGTTGGTTTTCAACGAAATACTTCATTTTCTGAATGGATTCGACGTTGTAACTATCTCGTATTCCATAGCGAAAAATGCCATACGCTTGCCCTTCAAGCAGCAAGGTATCGGTCATTTTAAAAGTCGTTATACTGCACAAGTCATGAAGCCGTGCAATCGTCCCACATTTGCCCACAGCCTCCATGATGGTGGCATTAAATTTAGCAAATGTACCGACTGTGTCGTGCTTTTCATAGGCACTTAACAAAATATTTTCTGCACGCGTTTCGCCAATTTGCCCGATGGCATAAGCAGCGGCAATGCGGACATCCACAAACTCGTCTTTGAGCAATACCGCCAATGAATCAAGTGCTTTTTTCTCTTTCAAAGAACCGAAAGCGGTGGCGGCGACATATCTCAATGTTGGATTTACGCTGTTGAGGTAATGCATGAGGGTGTCCGCCGATTGACGTTCAAGAAGGTTGTAAATTTCCTGCACTTGTTTGTCCGAAAAATCAACTGCTGTACCTTCAAATTTATCTCTGTTGTACTCAGGCGGTACACAGGCATCAACAAAAAAAGCTATTATTAAGAAGTAAAAAACAGAAAGGAAAGTATTTTTCATTATTAAAATTCTGATAATCAATATATTAGAGTTGGTTTGAATAATGCTTAGTCGGGCAAAAATAGTAATAAGATTTGAGAAATAAGGAAAATACTGATTCAAAGAATTCCTTTGGAAGGGGTTGTTTTTATTGATACCCAATCAAAAAAAGCTACTTTTACACCTTGAAAATACTTTTAGTAATTGATTTACAATAAAATAAGACTATTTTAATATGGCGCGTATCTCCTTAGAAAATGTCCGCTTTAGAGCGCATCACGGTTTATATGAAGAGGAACGTTTGATCGGCAATGATTTTATATTGGATGTCTGGATTGATGCCGATATTAAAGAAGCAACGGTTGTGACGGAACACGATATTGACAAAGTGGATAAAACTGTCAACTACGAAATAGTGTACGAAATCTGCCGCTTCGAAATGGCTAAACCGCAAAAACTGCTGGAGACGGTTGTCGAAGAAATGATTTATCGGTTGAAACAACATTTTACAAATATGGAAATGATTCAGCTAAAACTCCAAAAACTGAATCCACCTTTGGGCGGGCAAGTAGGGGCTGCTGTGATTTCTGAAGTAAAACGCTTTCAAAAAAGTTGTCCAAAATGTGATAAAGACATGATTTGTTACAAAGAAAATGATTTCGATGACCAAACTTGTTGGTGCCATCAAGGTGCGAAGGATAAAATTCACCCACGGACTGCTGAAATCATTGACCAACGCTATAAAGACAAATGTCTTTGTCCAAAGTGTTTGAAGGAGTTTGAAGGCTAAAGTTTAGGATTATTTTAACGTCCTTTTGGGAAAACCAACGTCAAAAAGGCGTGTATTTTATTTCATTTTAAGATTTTTCACATAAATACATTAAAAAACTAAAAAGTGATGTTTAAAAAATTAGGTATTTTACTTGTCGCAACAACATTAACACTGACCGCTTGCGACGAATTGCAAAAAGCAGCAACGACTATTTTAACACAACAAGTCCTTTCTAATCAAGACATTGGCAACGGTCTGAAATCCGCTCTTGAAATCGGCATTGGAAAAGGCTCGGATGTGCTGTCGCAAAAAGGTGGTTTTTTCAACTCTTCTTATAAAATTCTTTTGCCGCCCGAAGCCCGTCAAATTACGGATAGATTGAAAGTGATTCCTGGTTTCAATAAGGTTGAGGACATTGTCTTAGAAAAAATCAATGCAGGTGCTGAAGATGCGGCTGCCAAAGCGAAGCCAATTTTCGTGAGTGCCATCAAACAAATGACGTTTACAGATGCCTTGAATATCTTGATGGGCGACAAAAATGCGGCGACATCGTACTTAAAAAAGGCGACTTATGACCAATTGTATCAGGCGTTTAGCCCGATCATCGTGCAGTCGCTCGACAAATTTGAGGCACGTAAGTATTGGGGCGATGCGGTGAACAGCTATAACAAAATTCCTTTTATCACAAAAGTAAATCCAAGCCTTGATGACTATGTAACGACTCAAGCCCTTACAGGTTTGTTTTCTATGGTCGAACAAAAAGAGCTTGCGATTCGTACCGACAAAGGTGAACGTGTGACGGATTTATTGAAAAAGGTGTTTGCGAAACAGGATGCACAACAGTAAGATTTTAAGGAAAATGATGATTGATGAATGATAGATGATGAATTCATCAATCATCATTCATCAATCATCATTTTCCTTAAAATCTTAATATCCTACCGTTTTCTTTGTGATATTGAATAAATTTGTTTGCTTTGCATAAATATTTGACACCCAAATGAATCAATACCCCCCTCAGTATTTGCTTACAAAATTGACCAAATTATTTTACAGACTCAACGAGAAAACAGCCGCTATGCAAAACTTGAATGACTTACGGCATTTTTACAACCATACAATCCATCCTGAACTCATGCGTATGGAACGGCAACGACACTATTTGTTGACCGTCATGGGCATTGCCTTTTTAACCATTTTAGGCATTATTTTCCTTCAATTTTATCTCAACATCCTTGTTTTAACCCTTGTTTTGGTCATTCCGCTTGTCCTTTACATTACTTATATGTTCAATGAATGGGAGAATTTCCGAGCGACATTCAAACCCAAAGTCGTAACATTATTGCTCGATTTCATTGACAATGACGTGACCTATAATGTGCCTTTGAAATACATGGAAAAAGCTTCGATTTCGCCTGAAGTCTTTCAAGCGAGTCGTTTGTTCAACTCCGCCGCACCTGATTATGTTGGCGAGGATTACATCAAAGGCGAAATGGGCGAATTGGATTTTGAAATGAGCGAGTTATCGGTCAAGGAGTTTTCGCCTGTGCGCAATCGGCTCGATGATGTGTTTCGAGGTGTTATGCTTCATGCCCGTTATCGTCGTCAGGTACAATCCGAAACAGGTGAAATCCTCGTTTTACCCCGCCATGAACGTCAATTTCTATCCAAAACCATAAAATCATTTACCGCCAAAGGTGGTCGGCAATTTGATAACCTGACGCCAAAATTTCTGCATACTTTTGTCGTTTATTCGACAGCAAATGCGAATACGCGTGGCTTTTTGTCAAAAGAAATGCAAGAAGCGATATTAAATTACAGAGATAAAGAAACAAAAGAGGTCTATATTTCATTTATAGCAAGTGACATTTATATCGCAGTTGCACAAGAAAAAGATTTGTTAGAGCCTGCACTATGGCAATCGAATGTCAGTTTCGACCTTATTCGTGAATATTATGAAGACTTGACGATGTTATTAAGTATTGTTTTGGATATTGATGCCAATAATTAAGAAAATGATGAATGATGAATTTGCAAAACGTTGATTTTCAACGGCTTTCTAAAATAAAGTTTGGCGCTTTCTATTTTCTATACCTTTTCACGAAAACTAAAAATACCTTTTATAAAATGTTGAAAATCAAAAACTTAGTTTTATTTTTTATTACCATTGGGTTTATTGGAAACCTAACTCTGACAGCACAACAAGCTGAAACAGCAATAGCCCTCCCCTCCCCGAAAAATCGGGATGCCAGCACAGTATCCAACCCCGAAAATGCCTTATTGTGGGAAATCAGTGGTAAAGATTTGAAGAAACCGTCCTACCTCTATGGCACCATTCACATGATACCCAAAGAGGACTTTTTCCTAAGCGATGAAGCAAAAAAAGCCATTGCTGTCAGCGAAAAAGTGACTTTTGAAATCAATATGAAAGACATGACTAATCCGATGGCACTTATGGGCGTGATGATGAAAGCGATGATGCCCAATGGTATGCGCCTACGTGACTTGGTTTCCGCCGACGATTATAAGCTCGTCCAAAATCGTTTTGACTCAATTGGGATGCCGATGATGTTGTTAGAACGTGTAAAACCAATGTTTTTATCGGCTTTGGTGGACGGCGATGGGGCGCAAATGAACCCACTCGATACCACGTCAACCGACCAAAAGACGGTTTCTTACGAATTTGAAATCATGCACATCGCTGAAAAACAGAAAAAAGAATTTGGTGGCTTAGAGACAATGGAGTTCCAAATGGGCATTTTTGACTCGATTCCGTACAAAGCACAAGCCGAAATGCTTGTTAAATCCATCAAAACAGGATCGAAAGGAGGTGACAGCGAATTCAGTAAAATGGTAGAAATGTATAAAGCACAAGACATTGAAACCATGGCAAGTATGCTCAATTCAGGTGATGACAGCGAAGGTTTGGGGCAATACGAAACGCTGTTGGTCACAACTCGGAACCTCAATTGGATTCCATTGATGGCAAAAAGTATGAAACTAAAACAGACGTTTTTTGCCGTTGGTGCAGGGCATTTAGGCGGAAAAAAAGGTGTAGTTAATCTGTTGAAACAAGAAGGTTATACTTTGAAACCATTGAAATAACAGAAATATAAATCTTGAAAAAAGACGGGGTGAAGACATTCACTCCGTCTTTTTTGTATCTATGGCATTTCAAATCCGTTTAGTGATGTTTCTGTGAAATCTTATGCTCATTTTTGGGCTTATAAAAATAATGGTGTATGATGACTTTACGAATATCAATGCTTCTTTTTTCTTTTCTTTTTTGCATACAAAACATTGATTGCCAAAATGTTACAACTGGCAGCGATGCAGGTGCATTGAGTGGTAGTTTACAAGCCAATGGCAATTTTTATATCCGCGATTCAGCAATTGGGGCTGCCAATATCCCTCAGTATGACCATCAACTTGTTGGCGCAGACTCATGGTTGACTCTGAATTACAGTCGAGCGGGCTACGATATTGGTGTACGATTTGACGTTTTCAACAACTCGCAACTCTTAAACCCGCGTGAATCCTATTCTGCGAATGGCATTGGTCGTTTTTACCTCAAAAAACGGGTGCATGATTTGACGATTTATGGCGGTTATATCTACGATCAAATCGGTTCGGGCATCATTTATCGAAGCTACGAAGACCGGCCGTTGGGCGTTGACAATGCGCTTGTGGGTATCAATCTCGATTACCAATTAGGCGACAATGCACATATCAAAGCCTTTTCGGGCAAACAGAAACAGCAGTTTGATTTTTATAAATCCACCATAAATGGGCTAAATACTGAGGGGTTCTTTCAAGTAAAAAACGTTTCATTAGCACCAGGTTTTGGCATTGTTCACCGCACTTTGGACGATGCAACGGTCAATCAAGTCGTATCCGCATTGGCGACATATACACGGGCGGACAGCATTGGCGCAAAGTATAATACGTTTGCCACAACTATTTACAACACATTGTCTTCAGGCAAATGGACGTGGTATGTCGAAGCGGCATACAAAACGGCAGAAGCCATCTTTGATCCTAATGCGCCAAAAGTTAATAGAGACGGTACATTGACGGAAGGTAAATTTGTAAATCGTTCAGGTTCAGTTATTTACAGCAATATCAGCTTTGCTACTGAGGGGGTCGGTATCACACTTGAAGCGAAGCGAACGGATGGTTTTACGTTTCGAACTACACCTTTTGCGGTTCTAAATAGAGGTATTATTAACTTTTTGCCGCCTATGAGTCGGCAAAACAGCTATCGTTTGACGACCCGTTATGTGCCTGCAACGCAGGAATTGGGCGAGCAAGCCTTACAATTAGACATAAAATTAGCACCTAACGACCATTTAAATTTTGATGTCAATGTCTCCAATATTTCAACCTTAAAAAACACTTTGCTCTATCGTGAAATTTACGCCAGTTGTCTCATCAAAAAAGAAAAAACAGACATTACACTTGGACTTCAGTTGCAAACATATAATCAACAAATTTATGAAGTAAAGCCACAAGTACCTCTGGTTCAAACAGTTACGCCATTTGTTGAAATTAGAAAAAAACTGAACGAAAAGAAATCTTTGAAAATGGAACTTCAATACATGAACACAAAACAGGACTATGGCTCATGGCTTTATGGCGGTGCGGAGTTGAGTATCGCCCCACGTTGGTCATTTTCAGCGAGCGATATGTGGAATATTGTACCTAAAAAAACGGCAAAGGCTCTACACTACCCCTCAGTATCGGTGGCATTTACACATGAATCGAATCGTATAACTGTAAGCTATGTGAAGCAAGTGGAAGGGGTTGTTTGCACAGGCGGTATTTGTAGATTAGAACCTGCGTTTAGTGGGGTTAAAGTGGGGGTGACATCGGCATTTTAATGCTAAAACTCACCCATACAACTCATAATGCACCTGTGATTTATCATATTTTAAATCAACAATCAACTTCGCTACGGCATCATCTATCATATTTGACCAACCACAGATATAAAAATCCACATCAGGACGGGCAGTTTTATACCCCTCAGTATAAACACCATGTACATAACCTTTGTGACCTGTCCAATCAGGGTCGCGGGACAATGCCACATCGTATTTAAAACCCGATAAGTTTTTTTCAAAAAAGGCGAACTCATCGCGGAACAAAATATCGCGCTCATAACGTGCGCCAAAAATCAAATGGATATTGCGATGCGGTATATTTTGGTTGTAAATATCCCAAATCATGCTGCGAAATGGTGCAACACCTGTGCCTGTGCAGATAAAAACGACATCTTTTTCGTTAATGGGCTGCCGCAATGTAAACGTACCGTCGGGTCCTTTGAACCGAATCGGCGTGCCTATCGTCGCTTCATCAAATAAAAAATTAGAACCTCCTGTTGATTTTTCTAATTTAACAATAGAAAACTCCAATTCACGCTCTTTTTGGCTTGGTTTGTCGGACTCAATAATAGGGGCGTTAGCTATCGAATAGCTGCGCCAACGTTTGAGTCGTTTCTCCGAAATCGGTAAATCCATGGTGACAAATTGCCCTGCTTTGAAGCTGATGGGTTCATCACCATGCACTTTAATTTTAAATAAACGAGTTGTCGGGCTTTGTTCTTTTATACTTATTATCTCGCTTTCATACCATTTCCACATAATATTTTATTAAAATTAAGAATTGTTTACAAGTTTTTAAAAATATCTATTTTGCACTTAATTAAGTATTAAACAATTAATTTTCAGTATTTATTAACTGTTTTAAATAAATAATTAGAATTAAATTAAAGTAGTGAGAATGTTATCAATGTGCTTTTTTGTCATTCTGAACGCAGTGAAAGAATCTAAATAAACTATTCAATAACATTGTTTTACACAGATTCTTTCACTGCGTTCAGAATGACAAAAAAAGAGATTTATATCTATACGCAAAGTAAAAGTAAACAAGTTCTCAATTTCCCAAGTCCTTTTTAGATATTCTTATTTAAAAAATTGTTGATTGACATAGTCTGTATAGTTCCAAGAAAGCCACGAATAGGTCTTCTGTTTTGCTTCAAAAGCTGCTTTTTTGTTATCTAATAGGGTTTTCAGATAAGCCAAACGTTCCGCATCATTGGCAAATACATTGGGTTCTCTACGATATTCACTATCAGGAAAAGGTTGTGACGGCATTTTTGTTGCAAGGCGTTCCACATTGCTGAAAAGCAAATAAAGGTTTTTGTCGGACACATCTTCTACTAAAAAACGCACGTCAATAGCACCACTTTTTGCAGGTACATTGATATTGAATTTTGTGATAAAAACGTCCCAATTGACCAAACACGTTGCCATTAATACGGCATAAATAGCATAGCTCGCGTGACATATAAAAGAAAAGAATGTGCGTTTCTCTTTGACTTTCAAATACAAAAGCCATAAACCATAAAGTGTGAGTGTTAGAAAAACAAATACACCAATGCGTTTGTAAGCCAATCCATAGTGGCTGATATATTGCCCATTTCTGATACCAACGGATAAGGCAAGAACCACATTTTGCGCCAACCAAGCTGTTGTTGCCCCCCTCAGTAAAATAGGCTTTTTGCCTGTCTCATCTATGAAATTTAAGCTGTTGCGGAACAACCATAAAATAACTAAAATGGCTAATAAAATACCATATATGAGGACATAAGTACCTTCATGCACGTACTGTTTTAGTTCCAAAGCTGTTTTGCCATTGACATCGCCAAACCAAACATAACGTATGTCAATGATATTGTTGATAAGCAATAAAATATTGAGTGCAACTATCAAATTCAAGGCGTTTCGATAGATTAATGAGTTATTTTCACCGCTTTCGGGTGGTGACAATGTTTCAGGAAAAGCGGCTTCTTTTTGCGAAAGGTCTATCCATGACTGTTGCCAAACCGCTGCACCGACAATAAAAATACCGAGGCTAAAAAAAAGAACACGGTCGAAATTGATATCAAAAGTAAAAAATGGTAAAAGTTGATGCCAAAATTGGCTTGATAATTCAGCGAATTTGGCATTCGCCACGAAATAAATCAAGTAAAAAATGGGTAATATCAACAGGGTCAACCATATACCATTGAGTTGTTTGGCCATATTGTTTTGCCCCCTCAGTATAAGGAGTGCTTTTAATTGTTGAAAAAAGCGAATAGGCACAGTGAACCAATTTAAGACATATTGGAGAATGGCGAATCCGAGGAATCGCAATGCCCGTTGTTGTATCAAACCTACCATAGTTAAAAAACTAAAAATGTGTATAAATTTCACTAATAATGAATTATGCCAAACAATGAATACGGCTGCGAGTAAAGTGCCGCCAACAGTGATTTTTACTGAGGGGGTCAAAAAGGGTTCTTTGTCGAGTTGCCATAAGGTCGTAACAATAAAAATGTCGAATAATAAGATGTTTAAACCTTGCTTTTCGTTCCAAAAAATGACGTTGAAAAGTAATGAGCCGAGTAAAACGGCAATGGGTGGAATGATGGATTTTTTCATTTTAATCACTGATTTAAACTGAATTTTATTGATTTATTAGATTGTGTATTTCAAATTACTTTGAATTTCAAAGTATAAGTGCAAAAAAAATCTATTGCAGATTTTTTAATAAATTTTCTAATGCAGTTAGGTGGTCGCCAAAGGCTTTTCGCCCTAAAACGGTGGCTTGATACGTGGTCAATGGCTTGCGCCCAACAAATTGCTTTCTGACTTCTATATATGCTTCCTTTTCTAACACCTTTATATGGCTTGCCAAATTTCCGTCTTCAAGTTCCAACATTTCTTTGAAAGTGACAAAGGAGACCCAATCATTGACCATAAGTATGGACATAATGCCGAGCCTTATGCGGTTATCGAAGGCTTTGTTATTTATTTTTTGTAAAATATCTTTCATTTTATTTTATAACACATAGTCACATTAGAACACATAGCTTATTGATTATCAATGGAATATAAAAACCATCCCCTCAGTATTTTTATCTTTTTTCGTACTTAAAATACATCATTGCCCCATATATAATGTGTAAAAAACCAAAGCCGATGACCCAAAATTCAAGACCATAACGCAGTAAAAACATGGCAATGATGCCCAAACCGATTTCAACCAATCCGAGATAATAAACATCTTGCAACGTGTATTTGCTGCCATTGACGAGCGCGAGGCCATAAAAGACAAGCGTGGCGGGCGCTAAATAAGCCACTGAACCATTTAACAACATGGCTAAACAAAACAATCCTCCTGCGCCTAACGGAATGATGAGACTCGTCAGTAAGCGGCGTGCCGATGCGTCCAAGATACTTTGCCCTTTTCGTAGTGCATTTCTTGTTGTGAATAAAATACCAAAAGAAACGGCTGCTAAAATGGTCAAACTGGCAACCAAAATAAAGAATTGAGTGTAGTGAAAACCCCATTTCGATACGTCTAAGGCATGGTCATAATATAAACGTGACGGATGGTCATATTGGAAAGGTCGTGCATCGAGGTATATATAAGTGACCATTGCACCTGTTAATGCGCATAAGCCCGCCGCAATGCCCGATAAGCCACTCAAACCTATAAATCGGCTTGAACGCTCCATCAATGAACGTATTTCTTTAAGGTCGTTGAGTTGTTCGTGAGTTGTTGTCATTCCAAAAATTAATTTTAAAAAGAACTTTGTAATGCAAAGCTACTTCTTTTATTCTAATCTGCAATTTTTTTTTACACGTGTTTTAAAGGTCTTTACAAATCGAAAATACATTAAATTCAAATAAAAAAAAGACGGTTTCTTTAAAATTATTAAAAACTGTGAAAGATAAATTGTAATTTTGCGTGTCTTTAGGAAAGTTTGTCAGTCTTTAGTGAGTTAGACTACTTTTTCAAGGGTTTTAGAAGGTCTCATAGACAACCAATTTATAAACTAAAAATGCAAAAGAACTGATGTAATGAATTATTTAACTAAAAATAGAGGTATTATGTAAAGACGATGTCCATACACGACTTACAGCCTCATTCATTGAGCAGAACTTTTGCCTACCACTTGACGTGTCGTAAGCAAATTTTTTTTTATATAAGGTGGTGTTTTTAGTTGAAAAAAGGGGGAAAGAGGGTTTGATACTGAGGGGGGTGCTTGAGACAATATAGGGTTTGATTTTTAATAAAAAATTTATAAATAAAAGTAGTTTTTGTAATCAAAGATGTAAGAATTTGATTTTCAACAAATTACATCTTACAAAATTATTTTTCAATAGTCTGAATGGAAAGACAGTTAATTAAGGTAGCAAAAGAACTCAATGTGAGTTTACAAGCTGTTGTCGAGCAGCTACACGACAAAGGTTTTGACATCGAAAGTAAACCGAACGCAAAGGTCACTGATGCGATGTACGATGCCGTAGTAAAAAAATTCTCGGATTCAAAAGCTGAAAAGCTGAAAGCCGACCAACTTGTCATTGGTACACGACCAATGCATCATGCGCCGCCTCAACAGCAGCAGCAAACGTCAAATCGCCCTAATGTGTCGTCTATTCCACGACCACCTATGGAGCATAAAACGATTTTGTTGTCTCCACTGACGGGCAAAGTTGATGAAAAACCTGCTGTTATTGACCGTCCAAAGGTAGAAGTTAATATTGGGGTTAATAAGGTTGATATAACACCAAAGCAGCCTGAGCCTACGCCAAAAGTTGAGGAAAAATCTGTTGCGATAAAAGAGGTTAATATTGAAGCCAAAACTGAAGCCGTAGCTCCTGTTAAGCCAGAGGTTAAACCTACACAACCGAATAATGACCGTCGGAACGAACAACGTCCGAATAATGACCGTCGGAACGAACAACGTCCGAACAACGACCGTCGGAACGAGCAACGTCCGAACAACGACCGTCGGAATGAACAACGTCCGAACAACGACCGTCGGAATGATGTACGTCCGAACAACGATGTGCGTCCTATTAATGAGCAACGTCCTGCGAATGATGTGCGTCCTATTAATGAGCAACGCCCCGCGAATGATGTACGTCCGAATAATGACCGTCGGAACGAACAACGTCCGAACAACGACCGTCGGAACGAACAACGTCCGAACAATG
>JAYSQG010000242.1:0-3612 GCA_043721685.1 Saprospiraceae bacterium
GGGAACTTTCAAAGTTCCCCTAACGTGGGGCGTAAATTCATCATTTATCACTCATCATTCATCATCAAAAACATTAAAAATTCAAATAATTATATTGATTAATCAGCAACCACAAAGCCGATTGCGTTTGTATTTTACTTTGGTTCGTCACCGCATAATTTTGTAATGAAATGGCATAATCCATGACCGAAACTTGCCCTAAAACAATCTTTTCTTTGATGATTTGCAACAAGGTTTCCTGCGCTTGCAACTGTTCATCAATCAATCGAAGACTGTTTTGGGTTGATTTAATTTGTTGTGTTAAATAATACAAATTGGTTTGTAATTGCTTAGAAACAAGCGTTTTAGACAGTTTCAAGTTTTCAATTTCCAAAGCCGTTTGTTGCGCCACTTTTTCTTTTTGATGACCATCGTACAACGGAATTACCAACCTTGCGCCCGCACTAAAACCGATATTGCGATAGATATTTGTAATGTCCGTACTGTTAATCCCCGCATTGCCAAAGACATTGAATTGCGGCACGTATTTCAACTCGCTCACTTTTTGTTGCAGCGCAAAATTGAGACTGTCCGTCAAATACCTTTTTTCATAATTGTAATTGTCGGGTAAAGGATTTTGAGCAATATTTGGCGTTTCTAATGTGTAAACAGTTGTATCACTTAATTCTGCAACGGTATTTAACTGACCAAATGCCGCTAAAACTTGCGTGCGTTGCGCTTCAATACTGTTTTCTTGATTTTTCAATTCGATTTTTAAGAGCAGAAAATCACTGACAGGCAACAAGCCTTTTTTGACCAATTGCTCAATAATCGTTTGTCGCTCATTGATAATTGCCGTGATTTTATTGTAGGCTTTGATTTGTGCTTGTGCTTGAAAAACGGTGACATATTGGTCAGCAACGCTTTTATCAATGTCGTGCAAAGCTTGCAGCGTAGCCAAATCAATGGATTTATTCGCCGCTAAATTTTGATCAAAAAGCGTTTGCACCGATTTCTCATTAAAAAAGTTTTTGCTCACATTCCATTGTGCCGAATACAAACCGCCGTTCGTTATGCCACTCTCGTAACCAAAAGCTTTGGCATCAGGCGCATTCGTAATGGAAAAGACTTTTTTATTGTTAAAAAAGAAAGGTGAAAACAGGAAATCGGAAGAGAAATAAACCTGCGGCGCAGTGTATTGCGCTTTGATAATATCGTTTTGAGTCAATAAAATCTGCTGCAAATTGGTATTCTGTTTGAGAATGGGGTTGTTTTGTCGAGCCATATTTTGATACTCCAATAAGGAACGTTGTTGCGCCACAACGTCTTGTATTATCAAAAAAGCCAGTAAAAGGATAAGCGTATGTAATTTGTATTTATGATTGTTAAGCATCATTTTTCGCTGTTTTTCTTAAAAATACTGAGGGGGTGTTCTTATCACATAGGTAGATAGGCTGTTTCACATAGAAAACATAGTTTATTTTACAAAAAGTCTTATGTTTTCTATGTGAAACAGCCTATCTACCTATGTGATAAGAAGAAAAATATGTTCCTAAATGCACATCTATTTCACCCCAAACTCCAACACAGAAAAAGTATTCGGAACAATTTTAGGTCGTGGGCTTGGATTAGCGTCCGTTTTCGGCGGCGTTTCACCATACTGCGCTGTCATTGTAAAAATGTGTTGCGTTTTAGGGTCAATCGTAATGGTTCTTGCACCAACGTCCGTTTTAATCGTCTCTTTGACGCTGAATTTTGTGGGCGAATCTTCATGCACTGCTGTAATCGTTCCTTCACCATTTGAGGAAAAAGCTGTTTTTGAAATAGGGTCAAAAATGACACCATCGCAACGGCTGCCGATAGGTGCTTCGGCAATAAACTTTCCTGTTTTCGAGTCTAAAACAATCATTTTTTGATTGCCACAGACTGTAAACAAGAGATTGGTTTTTAAATCAATCGCTAAACCTGTTGGTTCTTCTCCTGGCGTTACTTTCCAATGGTTTTTCACTGCCAACGTTTTGGCATCGAAAGTAACAATTTCGCTTAAATCTTCTAAGTTGACAAAAATTGTCCCTTTTTCGTCAGTAACGCCCGCTTCTGCTGCCGAACCGCCTAATTTGACGGTTTCAATAGCTTTCAAAGTTGCTACATCAATAGCTGTCATACTGCCACCTTTGTGGTTAAAGACAAAAATTCTTTTGGAAAACTTGTCGTACAACAAAGCATCTGGACCTTCCCCAGTTGGAATGACTGCCAATTTCGCTAAGGTTTTGGTGTCAAAAACGATGACCGAATTCGTTCCACCCGAAGTAATAAAACCTTTGCCCAAATCGGGTAAAGCGACGATGCCATGCACGCCTTTCGTTTCGGGAATGACACCGATTTTTTCGTGTGTATCCACATTCAAAACCTCAACTTGACTGCCATGCGACAGATACAAATGACGGTCTTCGGGACTCACCGAAAGATAATCCCAACCACCTTCACCGCCTACGACTGTCTTTTTAATCAAAGCCATTTTGGAAGCATTGGTTTGGGCATAAGTGCTTACGGACAACGTGAGTAAGCACAAAAGAAGCATTACGTTTTTCATTTTTTTTATTGTTTTTAATTTTCAAGTTTCTAAACGTCGGCGAGGTTTTAAACCTCGCCGACGTTAGGGCGCAAATTTGAAATACAATTCTGAATAAATTTTGAATTTTAAAACCGAATCTCAAAATTATGAAAATCGTTAAGATATTGATAATCAATCGTCCAATCATTTGTATCAACAATCTTTTTAATGATAGACAAACCCAAACCATTGCCTTGCGAAGAAGGATTTATCTTAGAAAATCGTTGAAATAACTGCTTTTTACTGAGGGGGTGCTTGTTGCCCGTATTTGAAAAAAGAAGCGATTGTTTCGACAGTTTTATATGAATTTGTCCATTGAGAACATTGTGTTGAATAGCATTTAAAAACAAATTACTGACAAGGATTTCGGCTAAAATAGGATTGCATTTCAACGTCACGTCTTCTTGTAATTGAATGTCCACAACGATATTCTTAGCTTCGGCTTGTTCAATGAAAAAGGCGGATTGTTTATCAAAAATGGTATTAATCCTTACATTTTCCCTTGAAACGTATTGGTTTCGTTCAATTTTTGATAACAACAACAGGTTTTTATTGAGTTTATTTAAGCGTACAACAGCGGCATTGAGGTTGCTCAAAATGTCGGATTGTCCTTGCGTCACGTCTGAATGTTGCATCAACATATCAATATGGGCTTGAAAAACGGCTAAAGGCGTTTGCAGTTCATGGGCGGCATTTTCGATAAACTCTCGCTGACTGTTGTAAATAGCGGTATTCTTTTGAATCAGCTTTGAAATGGCTTGATTCAAGCGTTCAAATTCTTCAATATCTGTTTTTGAAAAATCGGTTTGAGTCGCTTTGTCAATCTCAAATTGTTCAATTGTATCAAGCGTTTGATAAAAAGGTTTCCATAAATGAATCGAAAGCCTTTTGGTAATAAAATACAAACCCACCAACATAAAAAGGAGAATAAACGCAAAAAGTCCCGTAATACTTTGTATCAAATCGTCGGTTTCAACCAAATTTATGCGTGCTGAAAAAGTATAGTTTTTCCCTTCAAT
>JAYSQG010000243.1:0-5125 GCA_043721685.1 Saprospiraceae bacterium
GCTCGATTGAGGTATTTAATGTTTTTAGTCGCTCGATATGCTTGTGATTGAACCATCGTAATCATGTACATATCGTCAATCCAAATACGGGTTTGCCACGACAAACCTTGTTCATAATATTTCTGCCCTTCGGGATTGGCATTGGTGCTGAATGGGGACGACCATTGTGCATTTGCCATGAACAAACCCAATTCACGTTCCTGTTTGCGAGTCGGTATTTGCAAAGCAATTTCAAGCGGCACAGTGGCAAAGACGGTATAATCCACATGATTAGGCGTAGGAATGATGGACGTTTCAGCGATTTTCAAGGTGTCATATCTTTGTATCAACTTGTCTCTCAACACGGTATTTTTAGTCAATTGTGCAAACGTCAAACCGCCATACCAGACGCAAACTTCGGGATAGGTTATGGACTTTTCGGTATGCCCATCAACGCCACCGTGTCCATGTGGCACTGTTAAAAAATGATTGGCGATGATGTTGCCGACTTCGGTTGGAGATGTGCCTTTTTCCCAGTTTTGGAAATCGGTTTGTGCAGTCATCTTTAGACTAAAAGCCAGTAAAAAGAAGATGAATGAAATGTCGTTTTTCATTTTGCTTGATTTAACGATTAAGAACATAATGATTAGGTTTTAGACGAATAAGATCGATGATTTTTGATACCATTCAAAGCGGGTATTTTGAATACAATACCCCCTCAGTATTTTTATAAAAAATGGCTCTTTTTTGAAAAAAGCGAAGACAATTGTCTGCCTAAAGATAGTTAAAATTTGAACATTGTGTAACTCAATTCAAATTTCATGTACAATCGGTTGTTAATCGAAAATAAGTTCTATTTCAAACAAAAGCGTCACGTTTTTGGACAAAAATGACTATTCTTGTTCGATTAAATAAGCAAAAACCGATGCAATAATTGTAAAACGTAACAACAATTTTTACTTAAAAATCAATTAGTCACAAAATGAAGAATCTTAAATATTTATCCTTAGCTGTATTACTCTTTTCTATGATAGAAACAACTTTTGCCCAAACACCAAAAGTCGGCATTTTTGACACAGCAGTAGATGTTGGCAAACCCAAATTGGCAGGCAGTTCAAGCTACGATGCTGCCAAACAAGAATACACCTTAAAAGGTGCGGGTTACAATATTTGGTTCAATCGGGATGAGTTCCATTATGTTGCCAATCGCATCAAAGGTGATTTCATTGTCACTGCCGACTTTGAATTTCCAAAATCAGGAACTGACCCACATCGCAAATACGGTTGGATGGTCAGAGAAAACCTGCAAGATGATGCCGCTCATTTCACCGCCACTTGGCACGGCGATGGTTTAACTGCAGCGCAATGGCGTGTCATGCGCGGTGCACACATGCGCGACCCACAAGACGAGGTGTTTTTCCCAAAAAAGAGAGCAAGAACGATTCAGATTGAGCGCAAAGGCAAAACTTATACGATGCGTATCGCTAACCCTGGCGAACCATTGCAGTCTTTTGGCGCACCAATAACGATGGAAAATATTGGTGACAATCCTTATGTGGGTATATTCGTCGGTTCGCACAACGCCGATGTCATTGAAGAAGCTCGAATTTGGAATGTGCGGATAGACAAGCCGTTAGCCGCTACTTTTAGCTTCAATGGCGCAGATTCGGTTGGCAGCCGTTTGGAAATATTGGATGTTTTTACAGGCAATCGAAAAGTTATTTATGAAAGCCCTGCCCGTTTTGAAGCACCCAATTGGATGCCTGATGGTAAAAAATTGTTATTCAACAGCAAAGGTTCAATTTGGACAATACCGATTGATGGCAGCGAAGCGCCAACGAAGCTCAATACAGGCAGCATTGAGCGCAATAATAACGACCACGTTATCTCATTTGATGGCAAAATGCTCGGTATTAGTAGCGGTCGGCAGGGTATGTTTGGCGGCGGCTCTACTGTTTATGTTTTGCCATTGACAGGTGGCGAACCTAAACTCGTGACTGAAAAAACGCCTTCGTATCTACATGGTTGGGCTGCGAACAATAAGGAAGTATATTATGTAGCACGTCGAGACACGAACAAAAATTCGCTCTATCAAGTCTATAAAGCCAATATTGATAATGGTGCTGAAACGCAGTTGACTTTCAATAAATTCGGTCATGTGGACGGACCCGAAGGCTCGCCTGATGGCAAATGGATTTATTTTAACGGAAGTATGTCAGGTACAATGCAGCTTTGGCGCATGAAAATCGATGGTTCAGGTCAAGAACAATTGACATTTGACCAAAATAACAATTGGTTTCCTCATATTTCGCCCGATGGTAAATGGATTGCCTATATCTCTTTTCTCGATGATATTGACCCTACTGAACATCCTGGGGGTAAAACAGTCAGCTTGAAATTGATGCCTGTGAATGGTGGTTTTCCAAAGACAATCGCTTATCTCTATGGTGGGCAAGGGACGATTAATACGCCTTCTTGGTCGCCAGATAGTAAGCAGATTTCATTCGTCAGTTATTCAGGTCGAACTAAATAACGCCCCTGTGTTGAATCTATAGAGTCGAGCGTTGATTAGTAATAAATGGTTTTACCGAGTGAGGGCAACCGCAAGGATTACCCCTACCATATTCGATTAAACGTAGGGGCGACCCTTGCGGTCGCCCTCGCTGCATTATAATTAATCAAAACTCGCATGTAACGATTCAAAGAGAAATAAAGTAAAAGTAGCTGTTATAAATATGTTGAACCGTTAGGTTCAACATATTTATAACAGTTCAATCTACCCCTCAGTATTTCCGTCGCTTTTTACTTGTTTTAAAGTAAAAAAACAGTTTTAACATTCAACTTTATTCAATCTAAAATGAATTCAAGACGGCAATTTATTCGGCAAATTGGGTTGGCAACAGTCGGTTTGACACTTACGCCAAAATGGACAAATAATGTTCAGGATAAAACAAGTAAACTACCACGCAGCACGCCCGAAGCGCAAGGCGTATCCACCGAAGCGATAAACAAATATTTTGATGCTGTTGAAGCCAGTGGACAGGAGTTTCATGCGACGATAATACTCAAAAATGGCTTTGTGATTGCCGAAGCATGGTGGGAGCCTTATGGGCCCGACCACAAAATGCAATTGTACTCAATGAGTAAAAGTTTTACCTCTACGGCTATTGGCTTTGCCCAACAAGAGGGTTTGTTGAACGTGGAAGACCTGGTGATAAAATATTTTCCAAAAGACTTGCCCGACGAGATAAGCCCCAATCTTAAAGCATTGAAAATCAAACATTTATTAATGATGTCTGTGGGTCATGCAAAAGATTCGATTCTCACCATTGAACATTCACCTGCGGGTGTGGCTTGGGCTAAAACATTTTTAGCGATACCCATTGAGTTTGAGCCAGGTACAAAGTTTTTATACAATTCAGGAGCGAGTTTTATGTTAGCCAATATTGTACAAAAAGTGAGTGGCAAAACGGCTTTCGATTTTTTGAAACCCAGACTATTTGAGCCATTAGGCATTACCAACACGACTTGGAGTACCACGCCCGAAGGCTATAATTTTGGTGCATCACACCTGCGCATGACAACTGAAGATATGGCAAAATTCGGTCAGTTTTATCTTCAAAAAGGGAAATGGAAAGGGAAACAACTGCTGAATACAGAATACATCGCTACGGCAACGTCCAAACAAATATCGAATGGTAAAAACGACAGCAGTTGGGCTTATGGCTACGGTTATCAGTTTTGGTTAAATCCTCCCGGTGGATTCCGTGCTGATGGTGCTTTTGGGCAATACAGTATGGTCTTTCCCGACCAAAATGCCGTGGTGGCAATCAACAGTGAGAGTTTGGGCAAAGGAATTACGATGAGCCTTGTTTGGGATATACTTTTTCCAGCATTGGGTAAAAAAGAGCCTTTGAAAAACAATCCCACGGCACACGCAAGTCTAAAAACCAAATTGAAAGGTTTACGTTATGCACCAGAGAAATTTGAAGCAAAATCAGCTTTTGAATCCAATATTAATGGAAAGAAATTTCAATTTGAGCCGAATGATTTGGGTATTCAAAATCTGACTTTTCGATTTAACAACGATACCATTTCGTTTGACATCAAGGAAGAGGGATTCGACACTTATACCATCACAAGTGGTAGGAATAAATGGTATAAAAAAGGCAATCGTAAGCCTGCGCCACATGCTCTTTTTTCAAGACGCAGGATAGATTTTGAAAGCCTCGTTGCGGCGGCAGCGGGCTGGGAAAATGAGCATACTTTGAAAATTTGTCTGCGCCTGATTGAGACCTGCCACAGCGATTATCTAACGTGTATTTTTAATGATAATAAATTGACTATCAATACATTATTTAGTGTTCAAAAAACAGAAGGCAAGCCAGACGATAGAAAACCTTTAATGGCAACGATTGTTTAAACTAGCAATAAAAAGAATCAACAAATGAAGTTTGCTCTCTCTGTCATAATTGGGTTGTTTGCCTTTGCAAATCTTTGGGCGCAAAACACCATAAGCGGTCATTCTCACAATGATTATGAACAAAAACGCCCTTTAAGCACCGCTTTTGAAGCAAAAATGGGTTCAATCGAAGCCGATGTTCATCTTGTGAATCACAATTTGTATGTCGCACATGATGCTGATGAAATCAATCCATCCAATGCGCTTGACAATTTATATTTGAAGCCGTTGGCTAAAATGGTTAGAAAAAAGAAAGCTTATCCTATGGTTTTATTGATTGATATAAAATCGCGAGCTGATTCTACTTTAGATGAAATAATCAAGCAAATAGCCCATTATTCCACTTTTATCAAAGCAAACAGTCCTATTCAATTTGTCATCAGTGGCAATCGTCCGAATCCTGAAAAGTGGTCGTCTTATCCTCGTTTTATCCAATTCGATGGACGACCTTCTGAAAATTATACACCTGAACAGTGGCAACGCATCGGTATGGTCAGCGAAAGTTTTGGTAAATATTCAAAATTGGGACAAAAGGATATTCCACAAGAGACTTTTGTAAAAATGAAAACAACTGTTGATGCCGTTCATGCCCAAAATAAAAAAATCCGTTTTTGGGCAACACCCGACTCAAAGGACGTTTGGCAAGCATTGGCAAAAATGGGTGTTGATTTTATTAATACAGAT
>JAYSQG010000244.1:0-1377 GCA_043721685.1 Saprospiraceae bacterium
GTTTTATTTTTAGAATTTGAACTATACCATGCCACTTCATCAATATTATTACTCCCACTGTATTTAAACCCTTTTGGATAATTGCCACCGCGTGCCGCAAATTCCCATTCGGCTTCTGTCGGCAAGCGGTATTTTCTGCCTTTGGTTTGGCTGTTCAGTTTTTGTAAAAAAGTTTGGATATCTTCCCAACTGACCGATTCCACAGGACAATCATCGCAATTTTTGAAATTACTCGGATTTGTGCCCATCACTTCACGCCATTGTTTTTGGGTCACTTCTGTTCTGCCGATATAAAAATCGCTGACAGATACTTGATGTGCAGGTTTCTCATTATCTTGACAGTCTTTATCTTTTTCATCGGTGCAGCCCATCATAAACGTACCGCCTTTCACCTGCACCAAATCAAAAGCGGTCTTGCCCACATACTCGGTTGTGGTGACAATCGGGATTGTGGCTTGTTGTGCTTTGGGGTCGGTTGCATCTGAGGCAACGGGGTTTTGCCTGTTTGGCTGCTCAATAGTTACCAAATCGGGCTTTTTGCCCAAAGATACTGAGGGGGTGACAGTCGGTGCTTTTAGGTTTAATTGTCGCGGATTGGGTTCTGTTTTTATCGGTTCTTGCTTGGTTTTGGGGGGCGTTTTAGGTTTTTCATTCTTTTTAGGTGGTGTTACAGGTTGAATTACAATTGGCGATTCTTTACAATTCCGTTTAATCACCGCACTATCTGCCGCCGTCAATACTGAATCCGCTCCTTTCCATTGTTCCAATTTATTGAAATACCCACAAGCCGAATCCTTTTTTCCTTCATTCAGCAGCCGCACACCTGCATTCCAATAGGCTACGGCGACGTTGTGGCAAAAAGAAGTGGTGTCATAACTGGCGTTGCGCATACTCGTCAGTATTTCCTTCTCCGTCGTTAGGTCTTTTATAAAAATATTATGTTTTGAATAATAACTGTAAAATACCTGCAACGCAACCGAATCCATTTTAATAGAATCATTGATAATTGCGCCTTTTTCGATAAAATCACAAGTAAAATGCGCTACAAAAAGGAAAAAATCGTTGTCATTGGCAATACACAAAGTCTGTGATTTATAGTTGATTTTTACGCCGCCACAATTATCGACTCTTGGATTATATGACAAAACGATTAGAAAAGCGACCAATCCAATCGGTATTTGCCAAACCAACACCCGTTGCCACAAAGGACGACGCGGCGGCTTACCCGACGGTTCGTCGAGTTGCAGCTTGTCCACAATCGTATGCAGCTCCGTTTTTATGCCTTCAAAAGGCGGTTCAAACGATGTTTGGCTTTGGAACGATTGCTGGTACGATTGGCTTTTGTCGCCTTTTTTGCTGGGTTTATCGCTCATTTTC
>JAYSQG010000245.1:0-4515 GCA_043721685.1 Saprospiraceae bacterium
GGCGACATAAAGAATGGGTTGAGAAATTGACCTAAAAAAAAGCCACTGTTCCAAAAACCCATACCCCGACCGCGATAGTCAACGGGTAAAATTTTCAATGCCCAATTAATCAATACGGGTATCGTCATGCCACAAGCTAATTGTTGGAATAAGGCAAAAATGGTTAAAGTTGTCACGTCTTTTGACTGACCGATGCCAATTAAGCCGATGGACAAACCCAACAAAACCAAGGCGATTTGCTGCCAAATGGGGCGATTCGCTACTAATTTGAACGCAAAAGCACCAAGTGGAACGGCAAGACTCGCAATAGCGGAAATACTGCCGATTTGTTTTTGGTCTTTAATGCCTATTTCATCCAAAACAAGGGAGAAATGAATGGTATAGACAAAATACAATATGGAAAAAAGTAAGGTGACACAGAAAATTTTGATGACGGTATTGGTTGGAAAACCAGCCCCCGTATTTTCTGTTGCTACTTGCGTTGAATCACCCATTTTTACGACAGGTTCGTAAATGAAAACCCATGCTAAGGCGGACATCACAATCGCTAAACCATAGACTAAAAAAGGATAATTCCACGATAAACTCGCCAAATAACCGCTTAAATTAAGGAAAAAGAAAACCATAATCGAGGCAATCACACTTTGAATAGTCAACCATTTGGCACGGTCATTCGGTGCAAAATAATCGCCCAATAAAGTGTTGGCTATCACTAAAACAAAGGCTTCGCCAATGCCCAAAAGCAAGCGACCTGTAATAACGGTGTTAAATCCATCTAAAAAAACAGGGAGGATACCGCCCAAACCGTATAAAAATAGAAATACAATCAACAACTTTCGCCGCCCAAATTTGTCAATAAAATACCCCGCAAATGGTGCAATTAAGGCAATACACAAGCCTGGCGCCGTCAATATCAAAGGAATCAATAAGTCTTTATTCGGTACATCTTTGAAATGCGCTTGCAAAGTCGGCAAAGCGGGCATCAAGCACACAATTGCCATGGGAGGCAACATATTGATGAGTACCAAGACAATGCCTTGCCATGTACTGCCTTTCTGAATAGGTTGGGTAATGTCCATTTTACTTATTTTTTAATTTTAAAATATTGATTTTAAACAACCAATGAGATAGGTTTTACCCCCTCAGTATTTTTGATAAAAACCGAGTTTTAGGCGAACCCGACTACAACTTACCCCCCTCAGTATTTTCAAGAAAAAACACCATTTTTGGCGGTAAGTATATTTTAAAACATACTTACCGCTAAAAATAGCCTTAAATTTGGCGGTATATCTATTTTTTTTATACCTTGCCGCTAAATTTAAAAATATAAGACATGACAAACAAAGAAATCATTATTGGTCGAAAAAACGAATTAGAGATTTTAGAACGCGTCTATACAAGTCATAAATCCGAATTCCTGATTATGTATGGCAGACGGCGTGTCGGCAAAACTTTCTTAATTGACCAAAGGTTTGACGACCATTTTTCTTTTCGCATGAGCGCATTAGCAAATGCGACAGGTGAACAACAGTTAGCCAAATTTCAAACAATTTTTAATGCTTCGGTTGATACATCGTTGGCATTGAGCAACGCACCTAAAAATTGGTTGGATGCTTTTCAATCCATTATCAAATTCGTTAATACAGATACACGTTCTCGCAAAGTCATTTTTTTCGATGAACTGCCGTGGTTTGATACACATGGTTCCGATTTTATTCTTGCCCTTGAAGATTTTTGGAATAACTGGGCAGCACGCCGTTCAGATATTCTACTCATCGGTTGTGGTTCTGCCGCTTCATGGATGATTAATAAACTTATTTTGAATCGTGGCGGCTTGCACAACCGCATTACTGAACGCATCCTTTTACAACCTTTTACCCTTAAAGAAACGGAAGCCTTTATGCAATCAAAAGGCGTTTTTTTTGACCGTTACCAATTGCTTGAACTCTATATGGCAATGGGCGGCATCCCTTTTTACCTTGACAATGTGTTGGTCAATCGGAGTGTTGCTCAAAATATTGACCGTATGTTTTTTACGCCAGGTGCGATTTTAAATATAGAATACATCGCTTTGTATCGCTCACTTTTTAATCGTTATGACAAACACGTTAGGGTTGTTGAAGCCTTAGCGGAAAAATCGAAAGGCTTAACGCGCGCTGAATTATTAGCTGCCACCAAATTATCGGACGGCGGCTCTACGTCTAATATTTTGGACGAATTGGAACATTCGGGCTTTATTCAACGCTATTTGCCCTTCGGCAAAACTAAAAGAGATGCGCTTTATCAATTGATTGACCCTTACACATTGTTCTATCTCACCTTCGTCAAAGATGCCAAAGCCAAAGGACAAGGTGCTTGGTTGGCGCAAGCCGATAGTCCAAAATGGCGCGCATGGAGTGGTTACGCCTTCGAATACATCTGTTCTTACCATATTGATGCAATAAAAAAACGGCTTGGCATCAGTGGCGTTTATACCGAAATTTCCACTTGGCGCAGTCAATCCAAAGAAATCGGAACGCAAGACGCACAAATTGACTTAGTTATTGACCGCAACGATAGGGTCATTAATATTTGTGAAATCAAATTTTCTACGGACGTTTTTTCTATTACAAAAAACTATGCAGAAAACTTACGCAATAAATTAAGGGCTTTTCGAAGCGAAACAGGTACTAAAAAAGCCTTATTTCTAACCTTGATAACAACGTATGGTCTCAAACAAAACGCACATTCGCAACAATTAGTCAATGATACTTTGGATATGTCTGCTTTGTTTGAAGACTAATTTTCAAAAATTACCGAGAGGGAATATTTTTACCCCCCTCAGTATTTAAAGCGTATTTTGTTTAAAATAAGAGCAACTAAAGTGCAAGTTGCTCTTTTCTAAGGAACGTGAAATAAATAAAAGCGCGTTTCCAATCCTTTCAGGATTGTTAGAAAACGCGCTTTTATTAATTCCAAGTTCCTAAACAACGTAATTGTAGAAAAAAATCATTAGAATTTATAACTCGCTGTTAAAAAATAAGCGATTGGTGGTGTACCACCAATCGGAATAGTTGCCCCTGCACTGGCATCTTTCTGGGTTTTAGAAAAATCAGATAAATTGAAAACGGCAGGGAAACCACCTGGCGCACCCCATGAAAAGACCCCAAAAGTATTTGCCAAATTGTTGATATTCGCACTCAAAGACAGATTTTTAGTCAGATTGTAGCCTTGTAAGTCCATCCATTACTGAGGGGTCCTCCAAAATTTATATCCGCACGATAATAAGGGTTTTTACCATCACCTTCTAAGCCCAATTTAGCACGGAACTCGCCCTCAAATTTCTGTCCACCTGTTTTTGAAATGTAGTTGAAGATACCACCAGGCGCATTCGCACCCACAATAGAGGCTGTACCACCCCGTACCGCTTCCAACTTCCCTGTCGAAGCATCGGTTCGGAGGAATTAGTCGGGTGTGAAATAGTTGAAAATAATATTCGTAACAGGTAAACCATCTTCTTGCATAGACACATAGTTCAATCCTGACAAATTAAAATTATAGCCAGCTCTGGTAGAAAGTCCACGTGTAGTAACGGTATTTCTCGTTTCACCCAAAGATGAATTGACATATACGCCAGAGACATTCCGCAATAAATCAGCCGCACTTGCAGGTGCCAATCGGCTTATTTGTTGGCTGTTCAATATGGAAATAGAAATGGACGCCTCAAGGCGTTTACGCGCATCGAAAACACCTGTAACGACCACTTCATCTAATGCCTCACCGGCTACTAAGCTGATGTTTAAGTTGTCAGTAGCAGAGACCTCTTTATTGGTATATCCTACAAAAGAAATGACCAAAGTGCTGCCTTTTGCGACATTGTCGAGCGAGAACACCCCTTCCGTATTTGTCACGGTTTCGTTGGTTGTATCTTTTATAAGGATAGCCGCACCGACAAGTGGTTCGCCTTTGGTGTCTGTGATTTTACCACTTATTTTATTTTGAGCGAAAGCAGAAGTTGAGCAGAGCATTGCTAAAAAAGCAATGAGGAGAAAGCATGATTTTTTCATTATTCGAGTTGTTTAATTCAAAAAAATTGAAATACCTTAATTATTTGATGGTACAAATGTCCGCACAATAACAACTCGCTGGTTTATCAAAAAAAGGCAAATGGTTGACATTTTCAATCATTGTTCTAAATATTTAATTGAAATCGCAATATTATTTTGGATATTAGTATGTAAATGCAATATTAATTAAGCACTCCATAAACCATATATTAAATAGGGCAATCAATAATTCGATATTTTTAAGGAGTATGCAAGTTTCAATCAGTCCAAACAAACGCTCGTTTGTTTATACAATAACGCCACAAATTGGACTTGACAAAAACCGCTGACAAATTGGCTTTATTGATTGCTTTTGCTGAAATAAAAGTACACAAAATTAGTACACTAATCAAAGTATGAAACCCAAGTCTTTCAATCCAATAAGTCTATACAACATGAAAATCGGTTACGCACACATTTCAACTAAAGA
>JAYSQG010000246.1:0-5926 GCA_043721685.1 Saprospiraceae bacterium
CAAACAATCGGTGAATACAGGCATACCCGAAACAACCTACTACGTCTATGACGGCACAGGACAACGGGCAAGGAAAATTACAGTGCCCCCTGCCCCCAATGGGGGTAATACTCCCCCTTCGGGGGTCGGGGGGGTAAAGGATGAACGGATTTATGTCGGCGGTTTTGAAGTCTATCGCCATGAAAGCGGTTTAGCCCGTGAGACCCTACACATCATGGACGATAAGCAGCGTATCGCTATGCTTGATACCGAAACTGAACCCAGTACATTTTTAGGCTTTCCAACAGGTGGACGCACCACTGCCATACAAACCGTCCGCTACCAAATGGGCAATCACTTAGGCAGCGTGAGTTTAGAATTAGATGAAAATGCCGCCGTGATAAGCTATGAAGAATATCATCCTTACGGTACAACGGCGTATCAAGCCCGCAATGCAGCGATAAAAGCGGCAGCAAAACGCTATCGCTATACGGGTATGGAACGGGATGAGGAGACGGGGTTGGCGTATCATTCGGCGCGGTATTATGTGCCTTGGTTGGGGCGGTGGGTGAGTAGTGACCCGATTGGAATTGGGGATGGGGTGAATTTGTATAGGTACGTTAATAATAATCCTTTGCTTCAAACTGACTTGACTGGTAAAGGAGGAGATGAAAAATTAAATGCTAATGGAGATATCAAGGATGGAGTTTATACAGCAGCCAAAGGCGACACCTTCTATTCAATTTCTAAGAAATTCAACATATCAATCGAAGAAATTAAGATACTAAATAACCTCAAAGAAGGGGATACTTTAAAAGACGGTCAAAAACTAATATTCGTTGCTGCAAAAGAAAAACAGGAAATCAAAGAGGTAAAAGAAAAGAACATAAATAATCAAAAAAATACAGAATCTGTAAAGAAGGAAAAAAAAATTGAAGTTACTCCAATGCCTTTTGAGGTTTATAATCCAATAGACCGATTTGCTGATTTTAAACCCTTCTTTTTTGATGAAAAAATGTTTAAAACGCCTTCAATTACTAAGGAGAAAATTCCAAACTGGATTGAAATTGCAAAAAAAGAGCTCGGGCAAGAGGAAATACCAGGCTCAAACCATAATGAAAAAATAATAGACTATTTTTCTTCTACTAATTACAAAGCATCAACGGATGATCCACCTAATCATTGGTGCTCGGCTTTCTGTAATTGGACAATAGAAGCTGCTGGTTATGAAGGCACCAATTCAGCCAGAGCATATGACTGGAAAACATATGGAGTTGAAGCTACCTCAAACACATTTGGAGCTGTTGTGGTACTTGATTTTAGTCATGTTGGTTTTGTCGTGGGAGAAAACAAAGATGGTCGGCTTGTGGTATTAGGTGGAAATCAAGGTAAGCCAGGTGAAGTCAATTTGACATTAATTTACAAAAAAAATGTTGTTGCATATAGACTGCCCAAAGGAGCGGAACCAATCATTGGGTTGCCTAAATATGATATTAAAGGTAGAAGTTTGGATTTTGGAGGTTCGCATTAGCCACTAAGGTGAACTGAACACCTGTTGGCGCAAAGTGTTCTTTTAAAACCTTTCCCGCTAAGTATAAGAGTTCACCTACTGGCATTAGATATACCCATGAAAAACCTAAAATTTAAAAAAAACACTCATTTTACAACATCAAAAAATCAAACAAATGGCAAATAACCCAATAAATGCCCGCTTAGACATCTTCAAATCCTTTCTCAAAACCGATGCAGAGAAAGCCTTTGTCACCCTTTTCAACGACCACGCAGGCGATTGGAACAAAATAGCCGATAGCCTTAGCGAGGATACGCTTTTAAAAGTGCAAGTTATGCCTCAAATCGGCGCAAACAAGTCGTCCATTGTCACTTCGGAGTCCACCAAACCGATGCTGTGCTCGTTTTTGTTAAGTCCGAAAGGCGTGACGGTGGTGAGGAAAACTTGTTTGGACGTTTTAGAGAGGTTTTTAAAAAGAGAGACACGATTGCGGAGTTCGGTCGCATCAGATTTGGATAGCAACCACGGTTCGTTATAAAATTTCATTTCAAAAAGATTGATAACATGGTCTTTTCTATCCAGTACGAGGTCAATTTGCAAGCCAGGGAAATCGGCATTGCCGCGATGGATAAATCCCGATGCTTCGGAAAATATGCCTGCGATGCTCAACGCTTTTTCCATTTGTGGAAGGTGTTTGATGCAAATGCTTTCAAAGGCGTATCCGCTCCAACTTTTGAACTCTTGAGTTTGACTGAGGGGCATCCACACGCTTTTGCCCGAAGTGCGGTTGGTTTCGATGAATTTGAGGTAAAAAAGCGAGTATTCGTCCGTCAGGCGATAGAGCATGTCCTTTTTCTTTTTGCCAAAAGGATAATAGACACTGGCAAATCCCGAGCCGACCAGTTCTTCCAGCACATCGGAAAGTCCGCCACCGTCGGACAATTTGGTAGCCGTCACGATTTCGGTTCGACTCATGCCCTTCCATTTTTGCGCCAAAGCCCGAATAACGGCAATGTGGTTGTCCGCATGTTCAAACAAAGCGGGATAGAGTTTAGAAAATTCATCACGCAACAGTCCCGAATTGGAAAAACAGAGGGCATCAATGTTTTGCGCCGCGCTTTTTCCCGCCTCAATCTCTTTGAGATAGTGCGGAATACCACCCATTGCCATATAGAGCAACAACAATTGGTATCGGTCGAAGGGGGCATTTCGCGCTTTCAAAAAGGCTTCCGTTTCGTAGAGGGTAAAGGGTTGGAGGTCAATACGTTTTGTAATACGGTTGTGCAGTCCGCCCTTGTGATAGACGACTTTTTGAATCATCCAAGCCGCCGCCGAGCCACAAATGGCGATGACAATGTTTTTTTGGGTCGCCCAACTGTTCCAAAAAAAACCGAGTGCATTCAAAAAGCCCGATTTGTGGGTTTCAAGCCAGGGCAATTCGTCAAAAAAAACGACCATTTTGCCCGTCTTTTGTTTGCGTCCCAATTGACGCATCAGTATTTCGAAGGCATCCATCCAAGTAGGTGGCGTGGTGGTCAAGGCATCTTCGCCAAAAAAATCTCTAATGCGGATGGCAAAATTTTTCAATTGCTCGCGCGTCGAGGCATTTTGTGTTCCCGTAATTTCAAAATCCAGTTGCCCTGCAAAGGCAGTACGCACCAAGAACGTCTTGCCAATGCGCCGCCGACCAATCACTGCGACCATTTCAGGTTCTTCGGAAGACAAGGTTTTTTTAAGAATTTCCAATTCTTTCTTTCGACCAATAAAGGGCTGTATCATGCGTTAAAAATTTATTGCGTGCGGAATGTGGGCAAATATACATAGATTCCGCACGGGATAATGCAATAGAGGGGTATTTTTTTTGAAATTTTATGGATAATTATGGATAAAAATATGGATAACGATACAGACCTAAAAGGTTAATACAATCATTTTTTAAATCAAAAAATCAAACGTCATGGCAAATAACCCAATAAATGCCCGCTTAGACATCTTCAAATCCTTTCTCAAAACCGATGCAGAGAAAGCCTTTGTCACGCTTTTCAACGACCACGCAGGCGATTGGAACAAAATAGCCGATAGCCTTAGCACTGATACGCTATTGAAAGATAAGGCAACGAACCTGCGCTTTATCAATGACATGTCAACTTTTTCAGGCGAGCATCTGCCTTTGGTCAAAGCTTTTGTGGACAATCCACAAACCAATAGCTTGCGGGATATTGCCTTGCATTTTGGCAAAACCGAGTTGTTGGACTTGGTGGCTAAAACGGGTGTGCCTACTGCCTTTGGTGCGCCTATTTCAGAAGAAAAAGCCCTTTTAGGTGCGGATTTGGCGACACAACAGGCGAACTATGTCCAAGAACTAAGCAACAAGTTATTTGCCGAAGTGCCAACCGCCGTTGTGCAACGCATGGTCGGAACGCCAACAGAAACGCCCATTAGTGACCCCATACTGAGGGGGGGTATCTCCACGTTTTTAAACAATCAAGACGAAGCGTTTAATATCAAAACGACTTCGATTTATACGGCTTTTAAAGCAGAAAACGCTTTTGAAGGCATTGCACCTGAATTGCAAGAAAGCCTTAAAACGGAATTGAAAACCTTGCAGCGTGTTGTGGCTATCAGCCCCGTTGCAGAAGCAATTCCTGTTTTGATGAAAGCGAAAATGCACACAGCCTATCAAGTGAGTGAAATGCCCGAAAAGCAATTTATCCAAGCGTTTAAAGACCAATTAGGCGAAGATGGTGAAGGTATTGCTCAACAAGTGTATAGAAATGCCGCCGATACCCGTGTCCGCAACGAACACGCTTTAATCGCTTTGAAAGAAGTACGGCAAGGCACAGGCATTGCTTTTATTGATAAATCGCTCAATAGGCAGGAAGCCGTGCTTACGGATATGTCAGGAACGACCACAAGAAGTGTGTTGATTGACCCTGTGTTTGGGGCGAAAGGAACATTGGAAAAGAACAATTTGAGTTGGGATTTGCTCTTTGGCGATGCCGATGTTTGCGAATGTGGCGAGTGTACATCGGTGTATAGTGCCGCATCGTATTTTGTGGAATTGATGCAGTATTTGAGGAATAATAACCTTGATGACAAGGCAACTGGAACGGTAATTATCAAAACCGATGCAAAAGATATTTCAAATACGCCTCTTGAAAAACTCCTTGCGCGCCGCCCCGATTTAGGCTGTTTGGAATTGACGTGTGCGAACACCAATACCATTTTGCCTTATGTGGATTTGGTGAATGAAGTGATGGAAAACTATACCGTTTTCAAACATCCCAAGCCGTTTAATGTTGCTGATGAAACAAGTGGGGAACTCTTGGCAGCCCCACAACATACTGAATATCAAGCGTATTGCATTTTAAAAGATGAAGTCTATCCGTTTACGCTGCCGTATCATCAACCGATTGATGCCGCCCGTATCAATTTAGAATTTCTCGGCACAAGCCGTACAGAATTGATAGATACGTTCCGTTCTCCGCGTGAAGCAACGCCGTCCATAACAGACGCTGCGGTATTGGCGGAATTGGATATTTTGCATCAAGATTACCTCAATCGTGCCGTAGATGCCGAATGTCTCGGTTTGACACAAGAGGAATATGTCATTTTGACCAAAGAAGCTTTTGTTTGCAAAGATTATTGGGATAAACAATGCCAACTCACGCATACACAGGAAGAATACCTTACGAAGATTGGTGTGAAGCCCGTTCACAAATATTATGGCTACGATACTGAGGGGGTCATGCTCGATGCGACAAAAGAACTCGGTTTGACTTATGTGAAAAAACAATTCCTCCCCCGCACAGGCATTGAGTATGTTGATTTGGTAGAATTGCTGAAAACGCAATGCCTTAACCCCAATATGCCGCGTGGCAGAGCTATGTTTATCAGTGAAAACTTGCATTTTAGCTATCGTTTTTTGAAGAATTTTAAAGATAAAGAGGGTGAGGATAAGTTGATTGAACTTCTGATTAATTCAGAAGAATACTTGACTATTTATCCCGAACTCAAAGACTTGCCCACTTTTTTCAATTTTGGTAAAAAGGGGGCTGCCCCGCTTTGCCCCGCTTCGGATGACGAATTGGGCATTACAAAAGACGATATTAAGCATTGGGTGAAATGCCATTTTGATAAGATTGGCAATATGATTGTGTTGGAAAATGGTAGTAAATGTATTTGTATTACTGGAAGTTTCACACACCCTGTTTTGATAGTAACAACAACAAATAATAGATTGCCAGAAGGCAATGTAAGCATTAACAAAAATTGCGAACTCGTATGGAAGTCGCTTCAATCTGCAGCAGCCCTTGGGAAAACGATAATTATTGGAAAGTTAGATTGTGCAACTGGGGCTTTGACGGGTAATACAGTTGCAGATAGTAAAATTAATGGTGAAACTTATGATTTATCCAAAATGCAAGCTAAGTTCCG
>JAYSQG010000247.1:0-3097 GCA_043721685.1 Saprospiraceae bacterium
GGTGCGTATTTAAAAATATTCCACAAAAAGATGCGGTAAGGCATGGGTCCGCGTTCTAAAAGTGTCAAATACTCGCCGAAACTCATGTGCATTTCAGGCTCCATATAGCCTTTGCCCGGTTTCGAGTAATTGGGAGACACGACAGGCACGTCAAGTTGCCCATAATTTTTTTTCAAATTGTCAATAGTCCAATTGGTTTTAGCGGGCCATTGATTCATTAAGTCTGTAAAAACCACCGGTTGATGCGGGTGCAGATACTCGGCGGCGAAAGTCTCGCGGTTTAATCCGCTTCTTTTTTCGATAGGATTGAGCGTCAGCATGGTGTTGAAGTTTTAAATTGATTCATAGAAATGAAAGCTAAACAGTTAGGTATTGTTGTGGGATGTCAAGATTCTAAAATTTATCATTCCAACAGTTGGATAACGAAATAGTTGAGTATCAAATTTTGAACAAACCAGAGTAATGTGAGTATAGACTCCTCGTCAGTATGAATCCGTGAATTTGAGATTGAAAACTGTTGCTTTCATAGTGTTAGATTATCAATATGTTTTTATCTCAAAAAAAAACGAAACGAGGTATTAATGTGACAAAATTAAGGCAAAAAAAAGTTGAATGTTGAAAATTGCATGATTATGACGATAATTTGTTTGAAATTATTAGACAAATGCAAGAAAGCAGTTTGTTGAGCATCGAGTGCTCACAAACTGCTTTCTTATTCTTACTTCTTATGATGCGCTATGATTGACTTTTGTCTATTTTTTAACGACCTTTTTAATAAAGTAACTCGTTCCTGCGTAACATTTCAGCATATAGATGCCGCTACTGAGGGGTGTCAAATCGAGTGTTGTTTTGCTATTATCGGTTGTTATTTTTTTAGTCATAACTAATTTGCCTTCTATTGAGTACATCTCAATAGTAACCGTTTGATTGGCTTTGCCCAAAACTTCAATATTCAGAAGCGATGTCGCAGGATTTGGTTCGAGGGCAATGTCCCAAACACCGTCTTTATTGAGGTTGGCAGCAACGACTTTTGAGAACGTTTCTTTGCCATCAAAATCCAATTGTCGTAGGCGATAATAGTAGGTTGTTCCTAAGCGGACTTTGTCGTCAAAATATTGATAATCAACGAGTTTTGATGCGTCACCTTGTCCTTTCATGAAACCAATTGTCGTAACTTGACTTCCTGATGTATTTTTTGATTCTGCGAAGAGAGGGTCGGTTGAACGTTGGATATCAAAACCTGCATTGTTGCGTTCTGTTGCGGTTTGCCAATCGAGTTGAATTTTGTTTTTCAAAGGTGTCGCTTTAATACCCACCATTTCTACAGGAATAACGATGTTGTTGACGCAAACGCGCAAGCCCCAAGCGGTGAGTGAACCACCATCACCTGTGTAGTTATCTTTTACACGTAGTGTCCAAGTGCCTGTTGCACTTACCCCATTCAAAGCGGTTAGAAAATTATTAGGTTGATAAAGGAGTCCATCGGTAGGCGGGCAAGGATAAGTGCCTGCATATTTTGTTGTTTGGTCATCAAACCCAATATTAAAATTCTTTTCAGCATCGCAAGGTTGGTCAAGTAAAACCACATCTGTATTGGTCGGGCTACGAAGGGTAAAAGTAAGGTCAGCGATATAGTTATGTGTACCCGTTATGTTTGTAACATTTATATCTGTTATGCTACCACCATGTGGAAAAGTGAGCGTTGAAGTAACCAGTGGCGTACCTGACGATGAAATGGTTTTTGGTACATTGGTGCTGTTGTACGTTAAACAAGTGATAGTACCTGTAGTGAAACTACCTGTTGTATATAATGTACTTACACAGCTGTTTTTAGCCAATACACGCCAATAATAAGTGGTCACATTACTGAGGGGGGTAGTTGTTGGCACAAAAGCAGAAGTCGTGGTTAAGTTGCTTTGTGTAATAATAATGCTTGAAAAATTTGAGGTCGTTGATAATTGAAAGTCATAATTTGTCGCATCCGCAACAGGATTCCATGTAAAAAGAGGTGTAACAGACTGCCCTGTTGAACTATTAACCGGTCCAACAATTGTTGGAGGTCCGGACAATATGGTTGGCTGAACGACGAAAGTTAATGCAATTGAATCGGGGTTCGATGCACCGCTTGTTGTTTTTACCCAAAAGCTATAAAATCCGGGCGTAACGCTACTGCCAATGTTTAGATTGACGGTTGCAGAACTGCCAGGCGCAACGCTTGAAACAGTTAGATTGGCAGTACAACCTGCTGGAACATCAGTGGTTGACAAATTAATAGTCGTTGCATAACGACTGAAAGCTGTTGTTAACACATTGTAACTTATAGTCGTGCCAGCACACGATGCTTGAGTACCGATATTGGCATTGACGGTATAATCTGCGGTTAAAGGGGTGCAACCATTAGAGGTTAAAAGACTGGAACGGGCACCATTGAGGGCAGAAATCATACGGGTTTTTTGCCCTTTTGTAAACATATTGAGGCAGTTGTCATAGGAATAGTCCATGTAATTCATAAACATCACACCCGGTGACGATGCCGTACACGCATCTGTTTTAGGGAAATTGCCACAGCCAGAAGTTGAATTAGCTTGATTAGGTGTATCCGCAACTTGGTCGCTGCCCGTACACGCACCAGTGTCGTCGCCCCAAATGTGATAGAGGTTGAGCCAATGCCCGACTTCATGTGCCGCTGTTCGCCCAAACTGATAATTAGTTTTAGAGCTTGGCATATCAATAGAGCCTACCGATGAGTATAAAAGCACAACGCCATCTGTACTCGCAACATCTCCAGGGAACTGAGCGTAGCCCAATAAACTACTGCCTAAATTTGCAGACCAGAGATTAAGGTATTTGTCTCTATCCCAAATCGTGGCCGGCTTGGGTGTCGCGTCAAATGTGACATCTGACCATGAAGTTGGAGAAGCGTAACTATGACGTGTGATTCCTGTTGTCGCATTGCCGCTTGGGTCACGCGTTGCAAGGCAGAATTGTATTTCTAAATCAGGCGCGAGCCCTTGAAAAGCACTTGGTGTTGATGTACGGTCGCTGTTGATGCGGCGATAGTCATCGTTCAACTGTTTGATTTGCGCTTTTATCAAAT
>JAYSQG010000248.1:0-7484 GCA_043721685.1 Saprospiraceae bacterium
ATGATGAAGATAATCACAGTGGAATTTCCCTTCCAACTCTTCCACGCGGGACGTTATATTGATGTCATTATCAACGGCAGACCCGTCGGCACAGTCGAAAATGGCGGCAAACAAAAATTTGTCATTGCATCCGAAGATGTCGCTGTCGAAGCGCGTTATTCTATTTACAAAACTGAACCGATTCAATTGAGCCTATCTGATAGGCAAGCGGCACAACTACGTGTGGGCACTTTCAGGTCAAATATGCAGGCTATTTTGACAGTCGCTTTTGGCGGAGCCTTGTGTTGGTTTCGGGATTCGGTCAACGTCTATCTTGGCGTGGCGGTCATTGCTTACATGGCTTACATGGTTTACTTTTCCATCATCAACAAAAAACGTTATTTGTTTGTCAAAGAGGTCGAAGAACCTAAGGAGGCATAATGTCCTTATTCCACATTTTATTATTTTTGAAATTTTGGAATAATTAAATGAATTATGGAATTAAAAAATCTCGTCGTACCTTTGTGAGCTTCTGCCAAAACAAGACGAGATGAAAGACCTGCAAGACAAAATATTCGACGAAGAGTTTCTGCCACACGCAGACGCCTTATCGAACTTTGCCTACTATTTGACGCAGGACGAAGACGATGTTGATGACTTGGTTCAAGATACGTTTTTTAAAGCCTATAAAGCGGCGGCTCAATATCAAGCGGGAACTAATTCGAAAGCATGGTTGTTTAAAATAATGAAGCATACGTTCATTAATGAATATAAGCGCAGAAAGAGGCGCGGACAAAAAGTACAGTTTGAAGAAATAGTAACATACCACGACGAAGAAGACTCACCACTGACCTCTTTTACTGATTTACGCACCGAACTTTTTAACGATATGATGGGTGACGAGGTCATGACCGCAATAAATGAACTACCACGCGACTATCGAACCATAATGATTTTGTGCTATGTTGAAGAGTTTCAATACGAAGAATTAGCGGCTATTTTTGACATTCCAATTGGTACCGTTCGCTCCCGTTTGTCTCGTGCAAGGGGTTTGTTGAAAGCGAAATTGAAAGGATATGCTAAGGAAATGGGCTATGATAATTCAAAGGTTTCGGGATTGCAAAATTCAAATGACTAACTAAGAACAATTTTGAAATTATATAATAAATAAACATACAGTCATCATAAAACCATATTGTAGAATCACTGGTCAGCAATAAAAATACAGCATGTTGCTTACCCAGTACAAATCCACCAACCAATGAGAGAGAATCAACAATTGAATGACGACGTATTACAGCGCGTTAATCTGTATCTTGACGGAGCTATGACGCAGGAAGCTGCTTCAAATTTCCGTTCGGAAATGAATCACAACCCAGCCGTAAGCGAAGCCCTCAATCACGAACAGTCGTTCCGCGACCTCCTCAGAAACAGTGTTCACCGCCGCAAAGCATCTCCCAGTCTTATCCAAAATATTAAAGATAAGATTCGGACAGCTCCACACTCTTAATGCGGTGAACGCAGCAAATTTTTCCCAACGAATATATGTAAGCAAAACAAAAACGAATGCCGTTTTTGTCAAGACAATCAAGTTATAGATTAAAATTCACACTTTTCAAACCAAAGGCTTGCCTCAACTTATTGTGAGGCAAGCCTTTTTCCTTTTTTCAAAAACCAAAAGACTAACTTTGGCGTTTTAAAGGAACCCCTCTCCGAAGCAGACCTTTGGACAGTATTTCTCCATGTTTTGAGTTATACAAAACTCAAAACCCGAAACTTAAAACTCAAAACTCAAAACGTATGCGTGGTTCATTGCGGATAGCTAAGATTTTCGGTATTCCTGTCCAAGTTCATTGGTCGTTTACCTTGCTGTTTTTGTTTGTCATTTATGTCGGTAAATCGCGTGATGCCAGTTGGACAAATATTGCCATGTTCGGGCTTTTTATCATTGCTTTGTTTACATGTGTCTTGTTGCATGAGTTTGGGCATGCACTTTCTGCTCGATACTATGGTGTACAAACCAAGGATATCACGATTTTACCCATCGGGGGTGTTGCCCGCTTAGACCATTTGCCTGAAAAACCCTTTCAAGAATTCGTTGTTGCCATTGCGGGACCTGCTGTCAATGTGGTCATTTACGCCATGCTTGCAGCGTTTTTGTATTTTACCCACTCTCTTCAATTCTCTTTCACTGAATTATTGGCGGATGACTCCAATGAAATGATTGTTGATCCAGTCATTGGCTTTTTGGCGACATTGATGCAAGCGAATTTGATGCTTGTGGTTTTTAATATGATTCCAGCTTTTCCCATGGATGGCGGGCGTGTGTTGCGGGCTTTGTTATCTATGCCTTTGGGTCGTGTTTTAGCAACCAAAATAGCGGCTTTTTTAGGTCAATCAATTGCCGTCGGCTTTTTGATTTATGCGTTTTTGCCCGCAATTATTGATTTTTTACCTGAAAATGAGACTTTTGAGGCGTGGCATGAATGGGTTGATTGGAGTTTTCAACCTGTATTAATGCTAATATCTGGCTTTGTTTTTGTCGCTGCACGTACCGAATTCAAGCAAGTGAAAATAGAAGGACGTTTGACGCAATTTAAAGTTCCTCAAATGATGCGGACAACTTTTACCCCACTTCAATCCACTGAACCCATTCATTCAGCCATTCAAGAATTAACAAAAGGTAAAGAATTAAACTTTTTAGTCTTTGATAGCGACAATATACTGAGGGGGGTACTTCAAGAAGGGGACATCATGGATGCGATGAAAAACCACCATTACGATGCGCTCATTTCAACTTATTCGACTTATAATTTTGAAAAAACAAGCCTCGACGAGACCTTAAAAGAGGTGTATGAAAAAATGCTCCGAACAGGGCAATATATTCTGCCTATTTTGGGTGAAAATAAAAAGTTATTAACAATTGACGGAGAGACGATAGAGAATCAAGAGGTATTGGGAGTTATAGATTTACCTGTATTAGAGGCGTTGATGAAGAAAGAAAAACTTACATGATCACGCTTCTATTTCGAGTGCTGCACGGCGCAAAGCAGAATGCGGTTGAATATTGTCAATAAACTGAATGGTTTCATCAAGGCTTTGACAGACGCAAACATTTGAAGCTAATCGGAGATCCTTTGAAATGGCTTGATAGCCTGAAAAAAGGATTTGACAATCAGAAAACAGAGAAGAAAGATTATTGATGTATTGTTGAATAGACATTTTCAAAAGCGGTTCATTAATGAGGGTGAAAACGTAGTCTGGTTTACGAATTGAATAAGCCTCTTGTAAATCTTCACAGCTCACGTCACATCCCAAATAAATGACTTGATGCCGACGGGTTTTTAGTAAAAAGTACATGAACAATAAACTCAATTCCTGTCGCTCACCTTCTGGCAAATAAATCATAAACCTTTTAGCATCTTTTTCACGAGGCGACACAATCGGTTCATTATCAATGGCTGCAATGACTTTTTGACGTAAAAGGTTGCTCATAAAATGCTCTTGAACGGGATTGACAGAACCTGTCAACCACAGCAAACTTAAACGTTCGAGAAAAGGATAAATAACCTTCATCATAGTACACTCAAAACCAATTTTTTCGATATTGGTCGTCAAAATATGGTCGAACTTGTATTCATCCAACTCTATCATTGCAATCGTTAATGTATCGAGTTGGGTATCATATTCGAGTGTACAATCTGTAATGGCTGAAGCTTGTTCTGAAATCTCCTTAAAAGATAGGGTCGCTATCTTCGATATTTTAACGCCTTGCCTATTGAGTAAGGCAATATTGATGAGGTGCTTGAGGTCAGCATCGCAGTAGTAACGAATGTTCGTTTTCGTCCGTTTAGGTTCTATGAGGTTATAACGCTGCTCCCATATCCGAATGGTGTGCGCTTTAATACCTGTTAGTTTTTCTAAATCTTTGATAGAATAGACAGCCACTTTGACGAAAATTTTTGACGAAAATTGTTAAATACGCACCGATTTTATCGGTGACAGAAAGGAGTAAAATAAAAAAAATGCGTTTTTGTTTAAAAAACATACAAAATACTATTCATTGGAATAAACTGAAAATGAAAAAGAAAGACAATCATTGTCCTTATTGCTTGTCCCTCTGAATAGATGTAGAATACTAAAAGTTGTAACAATATGGTCTAAAGAAAGTTTAAAATGACATAATTTTACGGTATCAATTATTTTCCCAATTCATTTGTAACCCACAAATGAAAAAAATCTCTATTTTTAACCTTTGTTTTTAGAACATTTAAAAATATGTCTATGAAATTGACAAATACGCTATTTATCAAATGGCTTTTTGCAGCTGTCATGTTGCTGCTTATGACCATACAACTTTCAGCCCAAGACAGTTGTACCTTTACGCTAAGGATTTATGACCGTTATGGCGACGGTTGGGACGACTCCCAGGTTTATCTTAAACTCGGCACAAACCCTGAACGTGCCTATACACACGATGGTACAGCATTCAATGCGGCGGATAGTATCCGTTTATTCCAAATTCGCGTTCGTCCGGGCGATTCTATCGTCATTCGTTACGTCGCTATGGGTACCTATCAAAATGAAATCAAATACGCCTTGTTCAATAATGCCAGCGACCTCGTTTTTGGCGATGGTTTGACACCCAAAACAGGGATTGTTTTCAGGGGCGTTGTTAAATGTGTCAATTGCGGTACAGCCGTGAATGCACGTATTTCAGCAACCAGAAGTACCAATGCAACACTTACTTGGAGTCCGACCTTACGCGGCACCCAACCGACTTACCTCGTCGAATGGGACACCGCAGGTTTCCTATACGGTCGTGGACGTAATAAGTTCAGAACCACTGATACCTTTGGTATTATGACCAATTTGACCGAGACTATGAATTATTCCGCCTACATTCAGACGCTATGTATTGGCAATGATTCCAGTTCTATCGTTGGGCCTTTAAATTTCAGAACAGATACGGCGACCAATGTAGGTATAATCGCCATTCTCAACCCCGTCAGTAGTTGTAACTTAGGCGTTGATAGTATTCGGATTGTTATAAAGAATTTTGCAGGCTCGCCGCAACAGCTCATACCTTTCAAAGCCAGCGTCAATGGGCAATTACTCAATATTCCGTTCCCTGCCGATGGTTTGTTTACAGGTGTTTTGTCAAAAGACAGTACAACAACTTTAACTTTTAAAACACCTTTCGACTTTTCGACGCCGGGCGAATACAATATCGCTGCATGGACAGAACTTACAGGCGATAAAAATAAGAAGAATGATACTTTCCGCATTATAGTTGTCCGCCCACGTTTGGTGACGCAATATCCATACATTCAAAACTTTGAAAACGGTAAAGACACATGGTCAGTGCTAGATACAACACCCAATAAGACATCGACTTGGGAGTTTGGCACGCCACGTTACCGCTTTATTCAAGGTGCAGCAAGTGGCTCAAACTGTTGGACAACTGCTAAAGATACAGCCTACAAAAATAATGAGTTCGGCTATTTACTGTCGCCTTGTTTCGATTTCTCTCAATTCACAACTGACCCTAAAATCAATTTCGCTATAAACGTCTATTCTGAAAAATCAACGGTCTCTCCCTTCACCCCTTATGATGGCGCATGGCTTGAAGGCTCTACCGATGGTGGTAAAACATGGCGCAACATCGGTGGACGTGGAACAGGCATCAACTGGTATGCGGATACCATCAATCCGATAAGTCGCTCCGTTTGGGCAGGCACGACAAAACGTGGTTGGTTTCTTGCTCAAAACACCTTATCAGGTATGGCAGGAAAGGCGCAGTGCCGTCTCCGCTTTGGTTTCCGTTCTGACGGCAGTGGGAATACAAATTTTGACGGTGTCGCCATTGATAATATCGTCATCGGTAATGCGCCTACTATTGACCTTGCGGCTGACAGCGTGACATATAGTTATGCCAATTATATGAATAATTGCCAAATTGTTATGCGTATTGCCAATTTGGGAACGACCCCTCAGTCAAATTTCTCTGTGGGCTATCGTGTTGGCAATGGAACAGCCGTTACAGAAAGTGTAACAAACCTAACCATTCAACCCAATACCGTTGCGACATATCGCTTCAATGCCAAAGTACCAACGCCGTCAACTGACCAACGCCTCAATGTTTGGGTCAATGCAACGAGTGACGCAGTACGTGCCAACGACTCTTTACCAAGCAGTGTATTGATTCCAGCGGCTGTCAAAGCCAAAACGCTTTATGATTTCAATAGCACAACCAACCCAGTTCCGCCTCATTGGAATGGCATTCGTGCAAGCATCGGACGCAGCGGACACGGCAATCCAACGGGCAATGGTTATGTTTTTGCCAATATCTACACAGATACAGCCATTTTCATAGACCCTATTTTTGGTAACGATACTATTATTACGCCAGGCGCAAAGGGAATGCAAGTGACCGCAGGTAAATTCGGACCAATTCGGACGGATGATACCATGCGCTACGATTACCGTTTTGTCAACGAAAGTTCTCCTTATTCAGGTTATGATTTAATCTATAAAGACACCATGAAAGTCATGGTTGCCTTGGATTGTGATACAGTCTATACACTTGTAGATACCATTTACAGAAGCAATCACATTATCGCCAATACCTATCGAACGCGGACTGTTCCATTGGCTCGATTTGCAGGACAGATAATCAAAGTGCGTTTTGAAGTCAGCAGTAAAATTGATACCTTCATTGGGTATTATATTGACCTCGACAACTTGAATATTTTGTCTTGTCCACAAACATTTGGGCATAAATCAACGATTACAGATGCCACTTTTGGTTTGGCTAATGGTAAAATAGTACTTGCGACACCGACAGCAGGCGTTGCGCCATACACTTTCTTATGGAGTAACGGTTTGTCCAAAGATTCCATAGTCAATCTCGCGCCGGGCGATTATAGCGTGACGATAACGGATACGAAGGGTTGTACTGAAATACAGACATTGACTGTAAAGCGGTCAACAGTTAGTACAAATGACCCAACTTCTGCCATCAATCGTTTGACGCTTGCGCCAAATCCGACGACAAACAGCGCAACGCTTGCCGTTGAGTTCAATCGTCCAGTGGATACGCGGGTTCAGGTTTTCAATATGATGGGTCAAATGCTCTATCAAACGGCTGCAAAAGCTGCCGAACAACAGACTTTCGACCTCGATATGACGAACCGACCAGCAGGTGTCTATCTCATTCGAGTGACAGCAGAGAATAGAAGCCACGTTGTACGGCTTGTTAAGCAGTAATATTTGCTTATAATGTTAAAAAAAAAAATCATCTCGAATTTTCGAGATGATTTTTTTTTGTGCATACCCCCCTCAGTAAAAAAGGGTAAATTGAATTAAGTATCAAGAGAAAATTATCTAGAAACATATTTTTTTTCGTAACTGCTTAGGTCGAAACCTACTTAAATAAATTTTGTTTTAGTAAAATGGGTAAAAACGCTGACATAAGAAATCTAAGTTTAAAGTTAGATAGTGTA
>JAYSQG010000249.1:0-3196 GCA_043721685.1 Saprospiraceae bacterium
AGGCGCTACGACAGCTGACTCTGTTGTTATGGCAGACAGAACATCAGGCGTTTTGCGTCGCATGTCTCTTTCTGATATTGGTGCTGGCTCTTTTACAGCTGATAACGGTTTGACAAAAACGGGTAACAATGTAAAATTAGGTGGTACTTTGACCGCATCCACAACGGTTGCGCAAGCAACTAACGACTTCACTTTCACAGGGGGTAAAGTCGGTGTCGCGGTAGCAACTCCTAACTCTACTTTACAGTTAGGTGGTTCATTGGCAGTACCTATTTCAACCAAGACTTCTGCCTATTCGATTTCGATAGATGACCATACAATCATTGGAGACTGTTCAGCTGGAGGTTTTACATTGACTTTACCTGCTGCAGGTTCTTGTGCAGGTCGTACTTATATCGTCATCAAAGGTGATGCAACAAACAACGTTTTGGCATTCAGCTCGGCTATTCGTTTGAGTACTACTCAGACAATGCCAAGTGTCAATTACAATGTTCGCCTTCATATTCAGTCAGATGGAACAGACTGGTGGTTGGTTGCACGCTTCTAATCAAAATAATCGGGGATATGTGTGCTATGTTCTTTACCTCTGGCACACATTTCTCCTCAAACAATCACAAAGACACCCCCCTCAGTATTAAGCGTATAAATGAACAACAATTGGGCTGATTTTTATTGATTTAAACATGTTTTACATTTAATTATAGATAAAAATCAGCCCAATCAATGTTCAAGCCCTATTATTCAACACCACACATTTTTTCTTAAAACCGTATTTAATTTAAAAACTCATGCGTTCAAATTTGATTAAAACAATGACTCGTGTAGGAATTGTTTTGGCAACGCTTATACTTTTGTCAAATCAAAACCTCTATGCTCAAACCGATGTAAAAATCGGTACTAATCCAGGAAATAAAAGCCCTTCTGCTGTCCTTGAATTGGAATCAACGACCAAAGGCTTCTTGTTGCCTCGCATGACAGCGGCACAGATGAATGCCATTGCATCACCTGCCAATGGTCTTGCCGTTTACAACACCGACATACAATGTACATTCCTATATCGTGGTTCAACTTGGGTGAGCCTTTGCGATAGTGCAACCAATGGTTTAACAAAATCGGGCAGCGTTATCTCTCTCGGAGGTGCTTTGACAGGCGCAACAACAATAACAGCTACAGCTACCAATACATTGGCAATCAGTGGTTTGCAAGGAGGAGCGGCAACAGACTCCATTATGACCCTTGATGGCACAACAGGCGTTTTGAAACGCCGCACAGTCAGCGATGTCCTTGCGGGCAGTGGCAACGTATGGCTTGTCGGGGGTAACACCTTGACGGGAACGGGGACAGTGGGTTCTAACTCCAACCATGATTTTGGCATTATAACAAACGGAATAACACGCTTAACTTTTACCAATGCAGGTGCCATCACTCAAACAGGCACTGGACAAGTCACATTCACAGGCAATGTGGATGCCACCAACGGCTTAGATGTCACAACAGCACAGTTGACCGCTAATGCGGGTTCGACTTTAACAGGAACAACCAATGTCAACGCCACAGGCGCAGGGGCAACCAATATTGGTAATGCAACAAGTACAACAACGGTTGTCGGTCCTACCAATGTCAACACCACAGGAACATCTGCCACCTCTATTGGTAATGCAGCCAGTACTGTCACAGTAGTAGGCACAACAAGTGTTTCTGGTGCAACAACAATTAACACAACAGGCTCAAACAATACGACCATCGGTAACTCTTCAAGCACAACGGCACTAACAGGTGCTACCAATATCAATATTACAGGTACCTCAGCAACTGTCATCGGTAATGCCACCTCAACAACCACTATTACAGGTCCGAGTGTCAACGTTACGGGTCTGAACGGTGGTGCATCTACGGACTCAATTATGACCGTAACAGGTGCAGGTGCAGTACGCAAAAGGACTGTAGCGGATGTTGTCGGTGGCTCCATCACAGCAGATAACGGTTTGACAAAAAGCACTGCCACCAATCTCCAATTAGGCGGTACTTTATTACAAACGACCAGTATTGCTCAAGCGGGTTTCGATTTTAAACTATCTGGCGGCAATGTCGCTATTGGTTCAGCAACCGCACCGACTTCTACTTTACAAGTAACGGGTTCGCAAGCCGCTTCCTATCGCAAAGTGACAGCTGCAACAACTTTGGCAGCTACAGACTATATTGTTTTGGCAAATGCTACATCAGGAGCCATCACATTAACATTGCCATCAGCAAACACTTGTTCGGGCCGGATTTACAATATTGGTAAAACAGATGAGTCCACAAATGCGGTGACTTTTTCACCTGCTTTGTACCTAACAGAGACAACAACCATCGCCAGTGTCAATTTTGCAAAGAAATATAGAGTCGTTAGTGACGGCTCAAATTGGTGGATTTATAACGAATAATGTATTTATTACAAATGTTTGGCGTGATTTTAGTAGTTCACAATTTGTTTATATTGTGTTAATGATTTTTAAAATTAGAAAGACGAGTACTAATCACATAAAGTAAAGGTAAGGTATGATATTTACTATGTATAAAAATATCTTAAAAAACATAAAGTATATGTTGGCTATAGGGTTTGTTATAACCCTATGGTCAACTTCTGTATTGGGTCAAACAGATTTAAAAATAGGCAATTCACCTGGTGCTATCACCTCATCGTCAGTTTTTGAAGCAGCAAGCACAACAAAAGGCATACTTATTCCACGCATGACTACGGCACAAATGAATGCTATCAGTTCACCTGCGAATGGTTTAATGATTTACAATACCACAGACGGTTGTATTTATGTTTATCGCGCATCGGTTTGGTTAAGTACTTGCTCACCAACTTATGCCATGGCTTGGGGTTTGTTGGGCAATAGTGGCACAGTTGACGGCACCAATTTCATAGGTACAACAGATGCACAAGGCTTAGCATTCAGAACAAATAATACAGAGTGGATGCGGATGTCCACTACGGGTAGCATTGGTTTAGGCTTAACCACCCCCTCAGTAAAACTGCACCAAGATGGTGGTACAGCCACTGCAACGTATCATAAATTCACAGCGAATACAACGACAGGACAAACCACAACCGATGGTTTTGATGTGGGGATAGATGTCACAGGCAATGCCGTTTTAAAACAAAATGAAGCTTTGCCGATGCTGTTTTCCACAAATGCCATAGAGC
>JAYSQG010000250.1:0-10356 GCA_043721685.1 Saprospiraceae bacterium
AGATAGCTCTAAAATCTTTAATTCACTACAAATTAAGGGTACATCATCTATTCGTTCTACTTGCATACGCAAGGTTACGATATTTCTTTTTTTTCCGTCCGTAAAATCAACGAAACGTGAGTTGATGAGCAAGAAATTAAACTATCAATAAGTAGCCATAAAAGAGCAGAGTTTACAAGGCAAAAAAGATTCCTTTATTCCACGTCTGATAGTCCATACCAAGAACGAAATTTAGTCAAACAACAACCTAAACGAAAATCAAGTAGATAAAATAACTTCCTAATTCTATTATTTCGACCAAACAAAAGTCCACACGTTCAGACGTTGTGGACTTTTGTTTTTTATATTTCCCATTAAATTCTAAATTTACGTCGAATAGTACATCAATTTTAAACCAATCACACAACCAGCTTATGAAATTTTTAAAAGTCTCTATTTTTACTTTTCTAACCACTTCTCTTTTTGCACAATTTCAAACGTCACCAAATCCTGTTTCGGTTTCATCGTCAACAGACCGTTTGAAAGCGTTGGACGTGCGTAAGAAATTGACGGACAACTCTTTACTCAATGGCGTCACGTATCGCAACGTCGGTCCAACTGTTCAAAGCGGACGTGTTGTGGATGTAGATGTCAATCCAAAGGACCCCTCAGTGTTTTACGTTTGTTACGCATCAGGCGGCTTGTGGAAAACAGAATCGAACGGGGCAGACATGACGCCTATCTTTGATAATCAAGCAGTTATGACGGTTGGCGATGTGGCGGTCAATTGGGATAAAAAAATTATATGGCTCGGTACAGGTGAAAACAACACCAGTCGTTCAAGTTACGCAGGGGCGGGTATGTACAAATCGAGCGATGACGGTAAAACGTGGCAGCACCTCGGTTTAGAGGAAACACACCACATCGGACGCGTCGTTTTGCACCCAACGAATCCCGACATTGTTTGGGTTGCTGCTTTGGGGCATTTGTATTCGCCGAACAAAGAACGGGGCGTTTATATGACCAAAGATGGGGGCAAAACTTGGAAACAAACTCTTTTTGTGGACGACAATTCAGGTGCGATTGATATTGTGGTGGACGAAACGAACCCCTCAGTATTGTATGCCGCAACGTGGATGAAGGAACGCCGCGCTTGGAATTTTGAAGAATCGGGCAAAGGTTCAGGCATTTATAAATCAACAGACGGTGGTATGACTTGGAAACTCGTCACGACCGAAGGCGCAGGTTTTCCGACAGGTGCAGACGCAGGACGCATCGGTTTGGCACTCGCTAAAAAAGGAAACAACACGTTGGTTTATGCCGTCATTGACAATCAAGGTTCAAAACCTGCAAAAGCAGATGAACCAAAAGACGACGAACTTAAAAAAGAAGACCTTAAAACGATGTCAAAAGACGCATTTTTGGCACTTAACAAAAAGAAAGTGGCTGCTTTTTTGAAATCTAATGGTTATCCAGAAAAATCTAAAGCCGACGACATCATTGAGCAAATAAAATCTAACAAGATAACCGTTCAAACGCTTTACGACTATGTGGACACCGGTGATGATGGTTTTGCTAATCGGAACGGACTCATTGGTTCAGAGGTTTATCGCTCGGAAGATGGCGGTAAGTCATGGAAAAAAACACATGACAAGCCTATTCCTGACCTCTTTTTCACGTATGGCTATTACTTTGCACAAATACGTGTCAATCCGAGCAATCCCGATAAAGTTTATGTCTTAGGTTTTCACGCTGTTGGCTCTGACGATGGCGGCAAAACGTGGCGCAACCTCGATAAAGACAATGTTCACGCTGACCACCATGCTTTGTGGGTGAATCCGAATCGCCCTGGACACCTTATTAATGGCAATGACGGCGGCATCAACATCACCTATGACGACGGTAAAACATGGTTTAAGTGCAACAACCCACCTGTTGGGCAGTTTTACCATATCAACGTGGATATGGCAGAGCCTTATAATGTCTATGGTGGACTTCAAGACAACGGCGTGTGGTTCGGCAGTTCCAAAACAGAACCGAATGTGGATTGGCAAGCATCTGGACACAATGAATACCGCAGCATCATGGGCGGCGATGGCATGCAAACGATGATTGATACCCGCGACAATACGACGGTTTATACAGGTTTCCAGTTCGGTGTTTATGCCAGAACTTCTACTAAGCCAGGAACACGACCTAAATTCATTACGCCCAAGCATGATTTAGGTGAAAAACCGCTTCGTTTCAATTGGCAAACGCCGATTTTGTTGTCGCAACACAACCAAGATGTCTTGTATTTTGGCGCAAATAAACTCTATCGCTCTTTGGACAAAGGTGATAATTGGGAACGCATCAGCGACGACTTGACCAAAGGCGGTAAAAAAGGCAATGTGCCTTATGGTACTTTGACAACGGTACATGAGTCGCCACTCAAATTCGGTTTAATCTATGTCGGTAGCGACGATGGTTTGATACATGTAACAAAAGACGGCGGTGTTGAATGGAAGGGCATTACTGAGGGGTTGCCTTCTGACCTTTGGGTGAGCCGTGTGCAAGCGAGTAGTCACGACAAAGCGACGGTTTATACGTCGCTCAATGGCTATCGTTGGGACGATTTCAACGCATATATATATGTGTCAACAAATTATGGCGATACTTGGACGCGCATCGGTACGGATTTACCTGCCGAACCCATCAATGTTGTCAAAGAAGATCCTAAAAATCCGAATATCCTCTACGTCGGCACTGACCACAGTTTGTATGTGTCATTGGACAAAGGAAAAACCTTTCAAAGTATGAACAACGGTTTGCCAAATGTCGCTATTCACGATGTCGTCGTTCATCCACGTGATAAAGAATTGATTGTAGGTACACATGGACGCTCGTTATTCATTGCAGATGTGCAACACGTCGAGCAATTGGACGACAAAACACTGGCAAAAGACTTTGTTTTGTTTGATTTGAAAAAACAAACCAATCGAGGTTGGGGCATCCAACGCAACAAATGGGAAGACATGAAACCGATAACGATGCCGATTCCTTGTTATGCCAAAACAAGCGGCAAAGCAACCGTTACGATTCGCGTAGGAAAGGATTTGGTGTTATCAAAATCAACTGTTTCCCTTCAAAAAGGCTTAAATTATCCTGAAATCAGTATGAGTTTTGATGAAAAACAGACCCCTCAGTACACGACATGGTTGAACACTGACAAAAAGGATAAAGAAGCCAAAGACATCGAATTGAAAAAAGGTGACGACGGAAAGTATTACCTCCAAAAAGGGAAATACACCGTCGAAGTTGAAAAAGATGGGGTTAAAATGGAGAAAGAATTGGTGATCGAATAAAATGCCCCTCTCCGGGCTGAATCGGAACATGTCATCAGTTTAAACAACAAAATGCTCGAATCATAAGCAGATTCGGGCATTTTGAGTTTTTAAATGTACAAAAAACCCGACTCCTGCGAACAGGTGTCGGGTTAAAAAATCATGTGTTACAATGCGCTGTGTATTTATCTTAATATTTCATTTTAGGTTTTGAAGTGTTTTGAATGCTCTGAATACTACTACAATAAACAGGTATTTCTGAATCGGTATTTGAGATGGCTTCTATATTTCTTTGAGAAAGCATATCTAATATGTCACCTTCTGAGTTTCTTTGAATTACTGGTTTTTTAAGAATAAAATCAGCTTCAAAAACTTGGGAACGATTGTTATTGTCTTTTGAAACCACATAATGTTGAACGCGATAGGTAACATTTTTTGAGAAACCAATTTGTCTATTATAGAGCTTTGAAGATGTCGAATCGGTTTGAAAATTATACCATGTATCGTTTTTGGGAATGTGTGCGAAGTATTTAAAAAAATGTGTGCAATGTTTGGTCTCATCAACAGGAACGACGGTCAAAGTATAAGTGTCAGAGTCCGTGCTGGTTGTAACGATGTTGCAGGTCTCATCTAATTGGCGTTGCATCGAATCTACGTTTATTTGAGGCGTTTCAGTATATTGACGTACAGGCAATTGAAGGTTAAAATGAAAGATGGTTAAAAAAGTAGTAAGTATTGCGTTCTTATTCATGGACTATATTGTCATTTAAATACCCAAAGATTATTATTCCTACATGGCTTTAGTGATAAAACTAGGTTGTTTGTCAACCTATAGAACAAAAGTACAGGAGTAAAACACAAGAAACAATTACAGTTTTTTCCACTATTCGGTAATTTGTCCTTGATTTAGAGAAAAAAAAAGACTCCTTTCTGTATAATGAAAAGAGCCTTTTTAAAAAAGCGAAGGATTTTCTGATAAAAAATTTGTTCATGGGCTATGCCGCCAAAAAAAACTCTTGAAGGCATAGGCTTATAACAAACCTAAAATCAGGTTTTTACCTACAATTTAATGAGTTTGCCAATCATCCTTTCATTATTGGCAATTATTTCATAGAAGTAAATACCCCCACTCAGTAATTCGGCGGATTTCCACTCTATGTTTTGTTCCCCTTTGGTTTGGTTTTCATTGACTAAAACGGCTATCTGCTGCCCGATTACGTTGTAAATAGATATGCGAACAGGTGCATCAGCTGTCAAAACATATGAAATAGTTGTTGTGTTATTTGTTGGATTAGGAGCAACTTGATGTGTGGAGACTGTATTATTTGCTTTTTTGAAATTCGCAGTATTAACACCCTCAGCATCATCCATTGCTATGACCATTTTATGTTGGTCATTGACCGATGTTAAAGGCTTATTCTGATTACTTTGTGCACGCGCACTATATAGTGTGTTAGAACAATCGGATAGACTTATTGTGGTTTTCGCAAGAAAACGAATTGTTGCACAGGTGTTTAGCCCACAATTTTGTATATTGTCAATGATTAAAAAAGGTTTTCTATTGTGATAGAAAGTGATAGATGAGTTGTCTTGAGCTATGGTATAGTTCATATCAGCCCCCAAAGTTTTGCGGAAACTTAAAACATCAGTTCCAGTATCATAGCTTAGTTGAACGTCTAATTGGCTCGAGTGGAAATCAAATTTGGCTGCCCACGAGTGCCCATTTTCAATAAGAACAGGAATAAAATCACCCTTTTTTTGGGTTTCAGGTGTTCCATACTGACAAGGAGCGCTGCCGCGTCCTTCATACATGACCAAGTCATCAATTACAATATCTTCATGCATAATTGATGTAGGCAAAAGTGTTTTGTTTCTAAACATTTCGCTGGTACTTGCCAGATTTTGTGGCATCTCGACCGCAGATAATGCTTGAATACTGAGGGGGGTAATGAGGATTCCCAAAATAATTAGAAAAAGGGCTGAATTACTTGTTAGATTTTTACGCATTGTTTCTATTTTTGTATCTCGTAAAATAATAATTGATTAAAATGCAAATATAAGAGATTGACCGATTACAACCTATTACAGTTTTTGGGGTTTTTCGGAAAAAGATAAATTTAACTTTGGAAAAATATCCACGAGAATGGATTAATCACTTTATGAAGTTATTAGAAATATTATCCCTATTGACACTTAAAGAGCACAAGCGGTTCTATAAATTTTTGCTCTCACCGTTTTTTAACGATGGGTATAATGCGGTGTTCATTATCCAACTTTACGAATATTTGAGAGAGTATAAATTTGATGTAAACAGCCCAGAACTGTCAAAAGAGCCCATTTTTAGACACATATTTGGTGAAAAAGATATGTTACGACATAAACTTGATTTAGATCGCCTACTATCTGAATCGTTGGACTTATTGGAACAATATTTAACATTTGAACAAAATCCATCCACAGAAATGCGCTGGCTGAAGGAGTTGTCGATGGCAAAATTTTATCGGCAGCATGGGTTAGTAAAAAGGTTTGAAATAGCCATTGAGGCGACTAAAAAAGAAATAAATAAAAACCCTTTTCAAGACAGTCAATTTTTTTATCAGAAATTTTTGCTGGCGCAAGAAGAATTCGAATTCCAAAGTTCTTTCAATATTAGGCGCAACGATGCCAACTTATTGGAAACCCATCGCAATTTGGACATTTTCTACAGTTTGGTAAAGATGAATTATTCCTCCATTCTGTTATTGCAAGGCACCTTGACGGAGATTGAGGCAAAAGAGACCCTACTATTTGTAGAAACTATTAAGCAACATTTGGAGAGTAGTTCTTATCTTATGACACCTGTTATGGATATTTACTACAGGATTCATCAACTCCTGCATGATGCATCTGATGAAGAAGCTATTCGTGAACTGGAACAGCTCATTCAGAAGAATGAATCGCTGATTCCGCCTGATAAAATGAAAGATATTCAGGCTTTTTATCGGACATTTTGGGTAAAACGTTATGTCAATCATAACACACCAGATGCGCTCATGCATTTATTTCACATCTATGAAAAACATTTGGCGAAAGGTTATCTGTACAGAGATGGAAAGATTCACACGTCAACACTACAAAGTCTGACCAATACCGGTTTGAAGCTTAAGAAATATGAGTGGGTCAAAAAACTATTAGAAAACCATTCACCTCAAGATATAATTGGAAGAGATGATTCGGTTGAAATTCACAATTTCCTATTGGCGAATTACTATTTCAGTACAATAGAATATGACAAGGCAGAAGAAATATTGGTTTCGCTTAAATTCAAAGACATATTCTACGACATTCAAGTCTATTTTTTAATAATTAAGATTTACTATGAGCAAAATTCATTGCTTTTGGACGATAAAATGAATGCTTTGAAAGTCAAAGTTGCCAGAGGGAACTTGCCCGAACCTAAAAAAGCCTTTTTCTATAACTCTTTGAATAAACTGAATACTATTCAAAAATTAAGATTTGTCCCCGATAACCTACAAAAGATGAAAGTACTGGAAGAACTCAATAGTTCAAAGATGTTTAGTGAACGCGAGTGGCTCATTGAGAAAGCAAAAGCACTATAAACCGGTCGACACTCTAAGCTATTGAATTAAAGCATCAAATAGTTATCAACAGTTTAAATCTTTGTTAAAGTGGTCTGCGACATCTCTTTTTGCTGAGGGGAGAGCGTCTAATAGTTAGTTAAAGTTTTGGAAGGTGTTTGATCATATCTTGAACAGCACAATCTTAAACCCAGCTGATATCCATTAGATTCTTCACCTTTAAATGTAAAAAAGATGAAAAAAATAAGCATAATCCAATCTATTTTATTTTCACTATTGTTGACAACAACAGGTTTTAGCCAAAATTATCCAACAGACCCACAGTCTTCTCAACCGTATGATGATGCGTATTATGATGGCGGTGACAATGGACAGGATTCTGACCCAGGTGCTTATGATGTTTTTTATGATGATTTGTCGCCTTATGGCAATTGGATAAACTATGCCGGATATGGCTATGTCTGGATTCCACGTGTAACACGTGATTTTCAGCCTTATGGTACTGAGGGGCATTGGGTAATGACCAATTACGGCTGGACTTGGGTTTCTGATTACCGGTGGGGTTGGGCAGTCTGTTAGAGTAGCAAATGTCTATGACAATCCAAGACCTGGAGCCGATGACTATAAAAATGACCGAGTCAATGTTTATCGTCCACGCATAGATAAAGCACCAGCAGGTGTCCGCAGTGCACCAAAAAGAGTCGCTTCTACTTCTGATTTGCAACCTATTTCGAAGGAAAGACAATTGACATCTAGCGTCAGACGAGAAAAACCTCAAAATACTGAGGGGGCACAAACGCGTCCGCAAGTGAATCAACCGCGACGGAATGAGACACCGCGGGACAACCCAAATGTCAATAGACAACCGACGGAGAAAAATACGCCACGTCCAGATGTTAGGCAACCGCGACGGAATGAGACACCAAGGGAGAATCCAAACGTCAATAGACAACCGACGCAGAATAATACGCCGCGTCCAGAAGTGAATCAACCGCGACGGAATGAGACACCACGGGAGAACCCAAGTGTCAATAGACAGCCGACACAGAATAATACGCCACGACCGGAGGTTAGACAACCACGCATAGAGAGAGAGAATCCTCAACCTGCGAAATCTAACGAGCCTGTTCAAAGGAAGAAAAACAATAGAGATAATAATATCTAAAAAGCGGGTGTCTTAACTGCTTTCTGAAAACATAAAGTCCATTCGATATGCTAAAAACATGATCGAATGGACTTTTTGTTTTCAGAAATTACCCCTCAGTATTTCAGTCTTATGTTGTCGTTATCATCGGACGACCATTGCGCGACCACTCGCTCCAAGAACCAACATACAGTTTAGGGATTTCCATACCCGCATAAGCCATCGCCAAAAGGGTATGACACGCCGTCACGCCTGAGCCACAATGCACGATGACTTGTTCAGATTTCTTACCCTTCAAAGCCTTTTCATACTTTTCACGCAATTCAGAAGGCGGTAAAAAGGACCCCTCCGTATCTAAGTTGCTGCTAAACGGAATGTTGACCGCATTGGGAATATGCCCCGCTATCAAATCAATCGGTTCAAATTCACCATTAAAACGCCCTGTTTCTCTCACATCAATGATGAGACATTGGGCATCCAAAGTGGCTTCATCCACTTCTGCAATGTCTGCCATTGGCAACAACCATTCGCTCATTTGGTAAGTTGCGGCATTTGCCCCTTGCTCTTTGCCCTTTGTCACTGGGTATCCTGCTTTAATCGCAGCATCCATGCCACCGTCCAAAACTTGAACAGCATTATGTCCAATGGATTTAAGCATCCACCAAAAACGAGCCGCAGCGTTTGCGCCATTTTTATCGTCGTAAATGACGATCAAAGTATCGGGTGTAATGCCTAAAGTCGCCAAAACGTTTGTAAAATGAGCAAAACTGGGCAGTGGATGTCGTCCGCCGTCCGCCGCATTCGGTTTTACATCTGCTAAGTCATTGTCCAAATCGGCATGACGTGCGCCTTCTAAATGGCTTGCGGCATATCTTTCTTTTGCGTTTGCACCTGCACGGGCATCTACAAGGACAAATGTTTTTGTTTCTTTCAAAACCAACAACTCTTGTGGTTTGATGATAGGTGATAGATTGTTTGTCATTTTTTTGAATTTTTATAAAGCCAATAAGCCATAATCACTAAGCGCATTAAACGGTTTATTGTACCAAAACAGCTCAAAATCGTCCAATCCTGCCGCTTCGTAATCGTTTTTCACGTCTTGAAATGTAAAGATAGTTGTATTTGTAGTTGATATTTTCGGTAAAATATCAAGCACCCAATCACTGTGCTTTTTGCTTAATTTTAATGTAAATGTTTCTTTTTTATCAAAAAACGATAAGGTTGCCATGTCTGTTTGCTTCCCTTTTTTTGTTTTTGTAAAATACTGTACAGTGGGTTTTCCGCCCAACCAAACGATTTTAGCGGTCGGTTTTAATGAAAAATGAGCATCATCTGCCAAAGCCTGCTCAATATACTGAGGGGGTACTTTTGTGCGCGGCACTTTAAAATCGAACCAATCGGACAAAGGCATTTCGAAGGCAATGCCATACATATAGTTGAGTAACGATTTTTTTAAACCAAAGCTAAACGCATCGTGGTCTGCGCCTTTTGGGTCAATATGCACAATGTCGTTATTGGCAAAACTGCCGATTGTTTCTGTTTCTTTTTTAACACCAAATTGTTCTGGATACATGCCCACAGGACTGTGCGCAGTCATAGCGAATTGATGCCAAAACCCTGATTGTAAAGTGCCTATTTCAAACATTTGGCGCACCATTTCAAGGGAATCTATGGTTTCTTGGGCTGTTTGAGTCGGAAAACCATACATCAAGTAGGCATGAACCATGATGCCCGCTTCCGTAAAATTACGGGTCACTTGCGCCACTTGCGCCACCGTTACACCTTTTTGAATCAATGCCAATAACCTATCAGAAGCGACTTCCAAACCGCCCGAAATAGCGATGCAACCGGAGGCTTTGAGCAAGCGACATAAATCACGTGTGAAACTCTTTTCAAAACGGATATTTGTCCACCAACTTACCGTTAGTTTTCGTCTGATAATTTCAAGAGCCAACGCCCGCATCAAAGCAGGAGGTGCGGCTTCGTCCACAAAATGAAAGCCATTTTGACCTGTTTGAGCAATTAATGTTTCAATTCTATCACATAACAAATTGGCGGCAACTGGTTCATACAGTTTGATATAGTCCAAAGAAATATCACAAAACGTACATTTTCCCCAATAACAACCATGCGCCATCGTCAGTTTGTTCCAACGTCCGTCGCTCCACATGCGGTGCATGGGGTTTACAATTTCAATGACTGAAATATATTTATCCAACAACAAATCGCTGTAATCGGGTGTGCCAACATCGGCTTGTTTGTAGTCTTTTGTAAAACTGTTATTGATGTATTCGACCTTTCCTTTGATGAGCGTCAAGGTGCGTTTTAAAAG
>JAYSQG010000251.1:0-2198 GCA_043721685.1 Saprospiraceae bacterium
CATAGAAAGTGGTGATTTTTTGCAGCATGTCTTTTTCCGCACTGGCTTCTAAAGCATCTAATTTTTTAATCATTTCACGATAAACCAAACGCTCAACGTAGGCTTTTGCGAGCACAATCATGTGGGTTTGACATTTTAAAAAAGCTTCATAAGGACCCAGCCGTTTTTTCAAATAATCTTTCATCCGTTCGGAGAGGGAGATCAATATTTTTTTCTCTCTGTATTTCAAGGCTTCGGCGTGAAATACAGGATTCATCAAATGCTCAATGCCTGTATTTCGGGTAAAATAAGGGTTGTATTCGGCAATGACATTCCCGATTTTACTGCCCAAATATCGTATCACGGCTCTTACACCTTCGTCGTGGAAAGATTGTTTAAATTCAGTCAATAACCCTTTGGCAACCAATTGCATCAAAACGGTATTATCGCCTTCGAAAGTGGTGAAAATATCGGCATCTGCCTTGATGTCTGCTAACCGATTTTCACTTAAATAACCCTTTCCACCACAGGCTTCACGGCATATTTGAATCGTATTTGTGCCATGCCACGTTGCCATTGATTTTAACCCTGCGGCTTTGGTTTCAATTTTACGCATGTCTTCTTCTGTTGCGACACAATATTGTTCACCCAGATTTGACAGTGCAAAATGCAGCGCATAAGATTTGACCAAAAGCGGTATCAAACGGTGCTGGTGCGTAGGATAATCCATCAAAATGGTTTCAGGTTCACCGTCTTTTGGCGCAAATTGTCGCCTTTTTAAAGCATATTTTATGGCAATAGTCAATGCCGTTTTAGCAGCATTGTTGCCTGCCATACCGACGCATATACGCCCGCCGACAAGTGCGCCGAGCATGGTAAAAAACCGTTTATTTGGGTTTTCAATGCGACTTGTATAAGTACCTTGTGCATCAATGTCGCCATATTTATTGAGCAGATTTTCCTTAGGTACAACGACATTATCAAACCACAATCTGCCATTGTCCACGCCATTCAAACCCATTTTATAGCCACAATCTTTCACGGTTACCCCCCTCAGTAAATCCCCGTTTTGATCACGATAAGGCACAACAACGGCATGGATGCCATGATTGGTTTCGCCCACAATCAATTGTGCAAAAACAACAGCCATTGAACCATGTAAAGCATTGCCAATATACTCTTTGCCTGCGCCATAATGTAGTGTGTGTATTGTAAGGGATTGCGTTGCGTGGTCATAAGTTGCGGTGGTTTCAAGGTCTTTGACATTCGATCCATGCCCTGTTTCAGTCATCGCAAAACAGCCGAGAATGTCGGCGTTGCCTGTCAATTCAAGGTATTTTCGATGGTGATAATCCGTTCCCAAATTGAAAATAGCACCCCCAAAAAGCCCAAATTGAACGCCGAACTTAACGGTTAAGCTCAAATCGTGGTAAGCGAGCGTTTCAAAAACCGCTATGTATTCGCCCATATCGCCACTGCCACCGTAGGCTTTTGGATAAGCTAAACCGCCGTAACCTTGCTTAGCCAGCTCTTTGGTCATGTTGAGAATTTTCAAGCGGTGTTCGTCTTTATCGCGCACAATACCTGTTTGAAACGTAGGGTCTTTGAGCAATTGCCGCACTCTGCGCTTGGTTTTAGCCTGATTGCCATCGAGGATAACGCGCATTTTTTTAGGCTCAAATGAAGACAATTTTGGGGCAGAGGTAATGCGTGAAATACCCAATTGATGAATCATAGCATTGAGGTCTTCTTCGGTATAAACGCCCAATTCTTTTTCAATATCCAACAAAGCTTGAGCAATTTCAGGCTCATCAAAAACAGTTTTCGCTGAAGAGGTATGTGCTTTGGCAATATCCAAGCCCAATTGTGAAAGTGTTTGCTTACTGCCTTGAGGTAATTTTGCCGCTTCATAGCGCAGAATATCCAACCATTCTTTAAAAACAGCTTCTGAAGGCGGATACCGTGGGTTGGTGTATTTTATGAGATATTCCTTTTCGGTTTCAGTAAGGAAATCCAATTCGGTAATTTTTTTATGAATAAAAGCCATTTCACTGGGGCTAAGCACGCTGTCGCTCCAGCCGATGTAGAAAAGAGGCAAAAGGCTTAATACACCTGACGATAATGTATGATTGGATGTTGTCATTGTCTGAAAATAGGTTATTGAATGAGTGCAAGTCGCTTTTTTTATACAAAATACTGAGGGGGGGGCTTTTTGTACA
>JAYSQG010000252.1:0-10314 GCA_043721685.1 Saprospiraceae bacterium
TAGAAAAATTTGGTAAAATAGTTGAAAAAAAACTAAAAGAGAATTTACCACGTTTCTTTGCAACAGATAAAAAGGATTGGAAATCAAGCTCATTTCAACTTGTATTTGATGATTTTGACTATGAGAGACTGTTTAATACTCATATTTCAAGAGCCACTGTCGTAGGGCGAAATCCAATTACGGAAGAAGATATTTGGCTAAAAAAACTAAAAGAAAGTTACGATATATCTATTTCACCAAAGAGTATTTTCCACGATACCTCTTTTATTGATATTTATCTTGATATTTTAATTCGTCCAACTACTAAAATTTTTACAGCAGAGAGGGCAGGGATTAATCTATTCTCGAAAGAGCTGTCAATCACAAAAAGCCGTCTATTCTCGACAATCATTCAGTCATCTAATGGTAAAAATTTACTTGAATTATTAGCTCAAAGATTGGATCGTTATCCTTTACCAATAAGAGATAATTTAAGAGATTCAGAAAATCACGATGCACGGCGAAAAAGAATTGGGGATTTTGCTCACTTGGCAAATGAACTCGAAGCGGAGTTTTTAAATGGTAAAATTACAGTTACTGAAGAGGGTGATTTACAATTTTCTACGAATAATAATGGCAAAAGGCTTGAAATCCATATGACATCTTCAACAGTTAAGTCCCTTGCTCCCATTGTTTTTTACCTCCGCCACACAGCAAAATTTGGTGATTTTATCATCATTGATGAACCTGAATTGAACCTTCATCCTGACAATCAGCGCAAAATTGCACGATTTATCGGAAGACTAATTAACGAAGGTTTTAAAGTGTTGATTAGTACACATAGCGATTATATTGTTCGGGAATTGAATAATTTGATTATGTTGTCTCATGGTTTTGCTACGAAAAAAGAAGATACACTACGCCTTTTGAAAGACTATGATTACAATGAAAATGAATTAATTGGAGCGGATAAAGTTGGTGCGTATTTATTCCGCATTGGTATGCCCGTTGAAAATGTTGTGGTTGAAGACACTGGCTTTAATGTTGCGACAGTTGACGAAGAAATTCGCAATCTGAACCAATCTTCTCAAGATATTTATTTCACTTTATTTGACGAATGAAAGGATTAAATTTACTTCAAAAGCTTGAAGAAACCATCAAGCAAGAATTTAAAGTTGCCCAAATTGGTGGAACATTGCAGTTGGAAGAACCCGAAGCAAAAGGTTATCCTGTAACTATTTTAAAGAAAAACGGGGCAATTTTAGCTTATAATTTTGATGTTAAGGATAGTAATAAATCCATTTTTCCCATTTTTGATGCCAGTATTCCTAATCTTACCACGATTGCTGATTATATCGTTTTCTATCCAAAAAACGATACGCTTTTTGTTTTTATCTGTAATTTGAAATCAAAACAACGCGGAAATGCCTCTAAACAAGCAAATGCAAGCTGGTTATTATCTGAATATATTGTAAAAACAGTATGGAGGCTTTTGAATTTTCCTAAAAATATGCCTGTTGAATATAGGTCACTTATTTTCACGACAGACCCCAATGAGCCAACAACACGACAAGAGACTAATGTAAAACAAGGTGCTTATAATACACTTAAAGGGAGCGGTTTGAAAAGTAAAACCTTCAAAGCTGGAGAAGATTGTTATTTAGACAATCTTTGTTTTTGATAAAAACTGTTTGTTATTACACCATTTCCCGACAAGCCTTATACAAATCCTTCCATTCCTCACGGTTTTTCACCACCGTTTCAAGGTATTCCAACCACACTGTTTTGTCTTGAACAGGGTCTTTTATGATAGCTCCTGTCATGCCAGCCGCTAAATCTGATGCGCTTAACAAACCATTGCCAAAATGGGCGGCTAAGGCTTGACCGCTTGTGATAACCGAAATTGCCTCGGCTGTACTGAGGGGGGCACTTGGCGATTTTAGGCGGGTTGCACCATCGTCAGTTACACCGTTGCGTAGTTCTCTGAATATTTTCACAAGGCGTTGAATTTCTTCCAATGGTGCAGATTTGGCAGGTAAATAAGGTGACGGTGCTATGCACCTTAAAAAAATGGCTCGATTGATATTTCTATAAACAGTGCCAGTCCTAACGGACTTTTATAAATGACTTCAAAGAACTTTTGGGTCAGAATACTGAGGGGGTCATTTTCATCCCTTATCCAATGCCCGCACCAAACAAAATTGGTTTCAACGGTCATTGATAGGGAACAATGAAAACCTTGTATCTTTATATTGCTAAAACTTCACCTTCAATCACTAAATCATCGGGAACGATGCTTTTTAATATCTTTTTAGATTGTTTGAACTTGATTTCGCCTTTCATCATGTCCACGATGAGATAGACAGACGGCACAACGACAAGCGTTAAAACCATGGAACTGCCTAAGCCACCGATGAGTACCCACGCCAAACCGCTTTTCCATTCTGCACCTGCACCATGCGCTAAGGCAATCGGCATCATACCGAACATCATCGCTAAGGTGGTCATCAGGATAGGACGCAAACGGGTTTTGCCTGACAATATCAAGGCTTCGACCGTGTTGTGCCCTGCGGCTTTCAGTTGGTTGGCAAAATCCACGATTAGAATGGCGTTTTTCGCCACCAAACCAATCAACATAATCATACCCAACATCGAGAAAATACTGAGGGGTTGCATCGAAAGGGCTAATGCCAATAATGCGCCCATCAAGGCAAGTGGTATCGAAAATAAAACCACAAACGGATAGATATACGAGTCGTACAAAGCCACCATAATCAAATAAACAAACAAAATGGAGGCAAATAACGCATAAAACAAGTTAGCAAAAGCATCGTTCATGTTTTTTGAACTGCCTTCAAAAGCGGCTACTGTACCGACAGGAAGGGTTGTTGTCTCTAAATATTTCGCCATTTTATCTGATACTTCACCACTCGACACACCCAAAACTTGTGAAGAAATCGTGACCGAAGGCACACGGTTTTTACGTTCCAATTTGTTCGGTCCTGTTGCTTGTCCGATGGTTGCAAATTGCGTCAAACCGATTTTTTCCCCTCTGTTATTGATAAAAAACAGATTAGATAAGTCCGTTGCATTTTTTCTATCAAAAGCATCTAAAATGATGTTGATGTCGAATTCTTTACCGCCATCGTTGTATTTTGCACTGGTCGTACCACTAAATGCGCCTTGCATATTCGCACCAACAACATCTAATGACAAGCCCAATTGACTCATTTTATCTCTGTCAATATTGACCGTTACTTCAGGATTTCCCGTTTCAACCGACATTTTTACTTCGGCAGTACCTTTGATGGTTTTCAATTTGTCCATCAATTGAGATGCAACTAAAAGATTGCTATCCAATGAGTTACCTGTCACCGACATCTGACCGGGTGCAGCGTTTGCGCCACCTGCAATACTGACGGCTGCGGAATTGATTTTCACATCGGGCAATATTTTTTGCAAGTCTAATTTGACATATTGCGCAATGATAGCCGATGTTTGTTGACGCTTGGTTTTGTCCACCAATTTCACATTCAATTCCGATTTGTTTGCCAATTGGCTACTGCCCATTTGACCACTCGTTGAACCGATGTTTGAAAACACATTGGTTACTTCACCTTTTTTGAATAGGTATTCTTCTACCCTCATTGTGGCTTCATTTGTTTGCGCTATGGTCGCCTCTTGTGGCAATTCGAGTGTAATCATAAACTCACCGTTGTCGCCTGAACTCACAAACTCTGTTCCGATGAAACCCTTTGTAACCAATAAAAAAGAAGAGAAAAACAAGGCAATAACACCCGTCAGTACATAGCGTTTGTGACCCAAAGCGAATTTCAAAACATTGCCATACGCATCGGTCAACCATGTGAGGAAACGCTCGAAAGCGGCAACCAATTTACCTGTCATCAGTTTGATAGAAATATGCTCTACTTTCGCCATACGTGAAGCCAATAAAGGCGTAACGGTAAACGAAACAAACAAACTCATCAAGGTAGAAACGACGATAACAATAGAAAACTGACTCAAAAGATTGGAAATGATACCGCCAACCATTGTAATCGGTAAGAAAACCACCACGTCCACAAGTGTAATGCCTATGGCAGTGAAACCGATTTCAGCACGTCCTTTTGCGGCGGCGGTGCGCCTATCTTCACCCATTTCCAAATGTCGGTAAATGTTTTCAAGTACCACAATCGAGTCGTCCACCAAGATACCAACAACCAAAGAAATGGCTAAAAGTGTCATCAAATTGAGTGAAAATCCAATAAATACATGACCCCAAAAACGGATATTAAAGAGGCAGGAATGGCAATCATCACAATCAATGAATTACGCAAACTGTGCAAAAACAACAACATACACAAAGCCACAATAAAAATGGCTAAACCCAAGTCGGTAATAACCGCATCGGCAGCTGCGCGTGTAAAATCTGAACTATCCGAAGCGACATCGAAGACTAAATCTTTGTCTGCATATTGTTTTTCGATGTTTTTTAACTGTATTTTTACTTTTTTACTCAAAGCCACAGCTTTGGCATCGTTCTGTTTTTGAACGCTCAAACCGATGGAATTTTTTCCATTGATGCGGTTGAACGTTTTAATTTCTTTTATACCGTCCGTCACGTTAGCGACTTCTGAAAGGCGTATTGACGAGTTGGTATTTCTGTCTGATGTAATGACCAAATTCCGAATTTCGTCAAGCGATTTGTATTTGCCTTGCAAACGAATGAGCGATTGCGCATCGTCATTTTTGATTTTACAAGTTGGGAAATCGAGGTTAGCGGCTTAAACGGCATTGCTGATTTGCATCATCGAAATGCCGAAGGTTTCGGCTTTTTGACGATTGACCATTACCTTTATTTCACGCTCTTCGCCACCAATCATATTGATTTGTGCAGCCCCTTCGATTTTACCCAAAACGGGCAAAATATCGTCTTTAACAAGCGAATAGAGTTCAGATGGTGGCATTTTTGCCGTTACACCCAAGCGCATAATCGGCGCATCGGACATGGAAAACTTACCCAAAACAGGGCTTTGTGTGTCGTCAGGCAACACCGACATGATGGCGTTGATTTTACATTGGGCATCTTGAACAGCGATGTCCGTATTAGAACCTTCTTTCAACATCAAAATAACAGACGACACGCCTTCCATAGAAGTTGAGCGAATTTCATCTAAGTTTTCAAGGTTTGACAAAGCATCTTCTACCCGTTTTGTCACCGAATTTTCGACTTCGGCAGGTGATGCGCCAGGGTAAATTGTGGTGACACTGACCACAGGCGATTCAAATTTGGGCAACAACTCGTAATTGAGTTTGGTGTATCCCAAGACCCCAAAAAATCCTAATATCGCGAAGATAACGACGATTAGGGAGGGTCTTTTTATGGCTATTTCTGTAATTGACATGATTTATTTTTATTTTTATTTCTTTAAAACTTAGTTCAACACTTTCACTTTCACCCCGTCGCTCAAATTCAACTGACCTGTTGCAATGACTTTATCTGTCGTTGTCAAACCCGAAGCCACTTCAATTTTATCCGTATGGATAGTACCAACTTTTATTTTTTTCAACTGAACTGTTTCACCTACAAGTAAATATACTGAGGGGTCTTGTGCGCTGCCCACCATGCTGTTAGCAGGAATCACTAAGGCATTTTTGTTGTCACCCATATTAAATTGTGCTGACCCTGTCATACCTGCTTTCAAAGGCGCACGGCTGCTGTTATTGATTGTAATTTCAACTTCAAACTTGCGTGAACCGTCTGCAATTGCACTAATCGCATTGACTGTACCTTTGATTTTAGCATCTGGATAAAGGTCTGGAACGACTGTAACGGACTGTCCTTTTTTCACTTTCACCACTTCAAAGTCCAAAAGGTGCGCTTGAAGTTTCAAATTATTAATATCCACGATGTCCGCAATCGCTGTCCCAAGCGATAGATAACTACCCACTTCGATATATGATTCATTCACGATACCTGACATTGGGGCAATAATGGCACTTTTACGCAATTGGCGTTCTAAAATGTCTATGCGGTTTTGCGCGCTTGTTACTTGCATCCGTGCATCTTCAACTTGTTGTTTTTGAACAGCGTTGGCAGCCAACATGATTTCATATTTGCCCAAATCCATTTTCGCTTTGTCGAAGTTGGCTTTTGCCAAACTCATGTCAATGCGCGTTTGTTCGTTGTCCAAAGTGGCAACTGTTTGCCCTTTTGAGACATAACCACCTTTTTTGATAGAAAGCGTTAAGACACGACCTGACAATTCAGAAGCAAATTTCAATTGACGATTAGGCACAAAAGCCCCATCTGATTTAAAATTTTGCGAAATGGTTTGATAAGCGGGATTGATGGTTGTAACAGGAAAAACGGTTACTTTTAATTCTGCGACCGCTGCGTTTGCGTCCATTTGCGTTTTATTATCTTTCAATTTCCAAGCGGCAAGGGCAACCAATGCAACAATGGCAAGAAGACCGAAAACAATTCTTAGATATTTCATTTTATATTTTTTTATATTTTTTTATATTTTTTTATATTTTTTTATATTTTTACTTGAATTTTTATTGTTAAAGTCCCCTTTGGGGATTTAGGGGCTTATTTTAAGATTTCACGAATATTGCCAGATGACTTTAAAATGTCCAACTCTGCGACTTTCACTTGTACCAAGTTTTTCAAGTAATTCGTTTGCGCTTCTTTCAAAGCGTTTTCAGCGTTCAGCAATTCAGAAAGAGGCACGATGCCGCCTTCATATATTGTACTTGCGTCGCTTTATACACTTCTTCTGCGAGTTGTATATTGTTCGTTTGTGTCGTTACGGCTGCTTGATTGAGTTGTAATTTATATCGTGCATTTTCATTTTGTAATTCAAGACTGTTCTTCAAATTCTGCTCGTCAAAACGCAATTGTTCCAATTCGATTTTGGCTTGTGCGGCTTTGCTTTTCTTTTTAAAACCATCGAAAATCGGTATGCTTGCATTGATAGCAAGGGCGGCTGTTGGCAACCAATTCGACTCTTTACCGAATATATTAAGGGTATTTTGTTGTGTTTGATAGTTAAATCGCAAACCCACGCCAACAGTCGGCATATAAGATGCTTTGAGTTGCGCCATTTGTAAATCATTCATGCTTTTTTGTACTTGAATGAGTTTGAAATCGGTGCTGTTTTTTGTCACATCAGCCAAATCCGTTGTCAAATTCTTATACAATTCAGTATCTGTTTTATCGCTCAAAACGACATCTGTACTGAGGGGTATGCCCATATAATATTTGAGCATCGTCATTTGCTGACGGTAGTTGACATCTAAGTTTTGCAAGTCCGTTTCGAGGTTGGTTTGATTGACAATCAAGCGGTTATAATCTGTTTTCTTAGCAAAACCGTTGTCATATTGCACTTTTGTAATCGTGACCAATTGTTTGATTCTATCGCGATTGGCTTCAATAATACCCATTTGAACTTTTGAAACTTGCGCTGCATAATATGCCGAAGCAATATCATACATCATTTGCTCCTCTGTTTTTTGGATATTGAGTGCGCCCGTTTTTTTACCCATTTCTGCCGACTTAATATTGAGGGCAATGGCAGGATTGTAAATGACTTGAGGCATCCACGCAGCTTTCACTTCCTTCATCTTTTCATCGGCTTTTGCGATGTCCAAACGTTGTCTTTGAATTGTAGGCGAATGACCTAAGCCATATTGTACACATTCAGCGAGCGACATTTGCGTTTGAGCCTCTCCATATTTTGGTAAAACCAAAAAGACAAGACTGAAAAGGAAGATTTGAAAATTTTTCATTTTCTATATATTTTTAATTCTTTGAAAACTATTTTAGTTTTAAGAGTTTTCTATGGGGCAAAAAAAAGGAGATAAGAAATCTCTATTTTTAATTACATAATGAAAACTATTTTAGTTTTTTAGGTTTTCTGTTTTGTAAAAAAAACCGACCGGTTAAGCCGTTTTTATTTTTGATGATGCAAAGGTACGAAAAAAACTTTTAAAACCAAAATGGTTTTCCTGTTTTTTAATTTATTTTTCTTTTGAAGGATTAAGCGAAAATGCTCCGTGAGTTAGCTTCAAATTCTTCAATTTTTTTCAATCCTTTTTCCGTAGCCACGCCACGAACAAAATGGAAAATAATGGTTTGAAGGATTTCAGAGATAGGCGTTTTTACTTTTTCCGAAAAATCTGAATTCGCTATATAATCGAACTGACCCATTAAAAGGTGCGCCACAAGGTTTGTATTGATGTCATATCTAAAAACACCTTCTGCAATACCGCGTTGAAGAAGATTGAGCATTTCAGGAAATACCGTATTTTCAGCATAATCTAACTGTTCCTTAGCCACGTTTGGGTAAAATTTGTTCAATTCCCTATAAAAATTAGGATTGATTTGATTGGTTTGTTCGCCCAAATGTTTAGCAGATTTCAGGAAATAATCGAGTACATCACTGCTGTTTTGTTCCATTAAACGTCTCTCTTTACGAGTAAAGACGTTCATCGTTTTCAAGCAGAGGCTTAATAATTCGTCTTTGTCGTTAAAATTTTCGTACAAAGTCCGTTTTGAGATACCACATTCTTTTGCAATATCATTCATGGTGATGCTTTTGACACCATATTTCAAAAAGAGTTTCAACGACTGTTCGATGACTCTTTTTTTAACATCGCTTATTTCTATTGAATTTTCCATGCCACAAAGGTAAGGATAAAAACCTTAAAAACCTTAAAAACCTTAAAAACCAAAATAGTTTTCATGTTTTTTAATTTATTTTTTTGGAAAATAAAATTTGGCAGCATATTGAGTAGTACGTTTTATATATTTTAAGAATTACAAAGAAAGAATGAAAATTGAATTTGAAAAAGTTTATTTAGAAAAGTTCGTTAGGACTGCCACCGTTTATAGAAAAAAATAGATGAATGATTCCCTAAGGTGCATAGCACCGACCCCGTTTTTAGGGTGACGGTGCTATGCACCTTAAAAAAATGGCTTGTTTGATATTTCTATAAACAGTGCCAGCCCGATGGGCTTTTTGAAAATTAATTCTAAAAGTATATAAAACGTACTACGGAGGGGGCTTATTTGGACATTATTACACCATTTCCCGACAAGCCTTATATAAATCCTTCCATTCCTCGCGGTTTTTAACCACCGTTTCGAGATATTCCAACCACACTGTTTTGTCTTGAACAGGGTCTTTGATAATCGCTCCTGTAATACCCGCAGCTAAATCTGCTGCGCTTAACAAACCATTACCAAAATGTGCAGCTAAGGCTTGACCGCTTGTGATAACTGAAATAGCTTCGGCTGTACTGAGGGGGGCACTCGGCGATTTTAGGCGGGTTGCACCGTCGTCGGTTACACCATTTCTTAACTCTCTGAATATTTTAACGAGGCGTTGAATTTCTGCCAATGGTGCAGATTTGGCAGGTAAATCAAGGGTTTTACTCATTTTTTCAACACGGGTTTGTACAATTTTTACCTCTTCTTCAAAACTTGAAGGCAAGGGCAGAACGACCGTATTAAACCGTCGCCGCAAAGCACTCGACAATTCGTTGACACCTCTATCTCTATCATTAGCCGTTGCGATGAGATTAAAACCTTTGCGGGCTTGTATTTCCATACCCAATTCTGGAATGGGCAATATTTTTTCAGATAAAAGGGTAATTAAGGTGTCTTGCACATCGCTTGGAATACGCGTTAATTCCTCGATTCGGGCTATTTTACCTGTTTGCATCGCTGCCATAACTGGACTTTGCACAAGGGCTGCTTCGCTTGGACCTTCGGCAATGAGTCTTGCGTAGTTCCAACCGTAGCGAATTTGCTCTTCATTCATGCCCGCTGTGCCTTGTACCAAAAGTTTGGAATTGCCTGAAATCGCTGCGGCAAGGTGTTCTGCTACCCACGTTTTCGCTGTTCCGGGAACGCCTAAAAGTAGCAATGCACGATCAGTCACTAAGGTGGCAACAGCCACTTCTATCAGTCGGCGATTGCCAAAGTATTTAGGTTCAATGATTTGTCCATTCACTTTGCCGCCTAATAGATAGGTGACGACAGCCCATGGCGACATCAGCCAATTCGTTGGTTTGGGCTTTTCGTCGTTTTCAATCAATATTTTTAATTCGTCGGCATATAGGTCTTCGACGTGTGGGCGTATGATGTCGTTGTTAAGCATCGCTTTTATGATTTTTTTTTAGACCACAGATGACACAGATTCGACTGATTTTTCATCAAAATACTGAGGGGGGGCTTAAATCAAGTCTTTGTCCTCAATGTCAACATTATCAACCCTATTATTTTCATCAGAAGGCATAATATCAGAAGCAATCGGTTCTGTTTCC
>JAYSQG010000253.1:0-20100 GCA_043721685.1 Saprospiraceae bacterium
TTGACAAGGATAGAATTTTGAAACATCCAGCGATTCCTAATTTGTCTTATACTGTCCTCCCTTAATGGTGGAGGTTATTTTTAATCGTTTACTTAGTATTTTATTACTTTATTACTTTATTACTTTTAAATAGTCCAATCTTGCAGTTTATATTCAATTGGGCATATTGCTTTGATACATTGAGGCGCAAATTCAGTCGTTTTTTTTGATTTTCAAGCCCGATTCATTTTTTCTCGTAAATGTGTGCTCACTTTCCGTGTTATTGGCTCAAAGCGGATAGTTTCTCTTTTTGAATTTCTGTAATTTACCCCACTCCTCACCTACCCTATTTCCAATATTCTTCATCGAAATTGAAAGCCATAAAACCATAAAGTAATAAAGTAATAAAGTAATAAAGTAATAAAACCATAAAACAATAAAACAATAAAACAATACTAAGAACCTAAAGCCATTAATCCTCCGGAGAAGACTTATACTCATCTCTTTCTTTTAAGGTTTTATCATTGAGGTTTAGAAAATTGGTGTCTGAAATAACCTTGATTTTTTTATCTGCTTCCAAAGCTTTTAAGGCACGTCCTGCTGCTTGACCGCCTGTTTGTGCTGTTTCGTAGTTCTCATTAAAACCTTGTGCATTCTCTTGAATCGCATAAAGCCGCGTCGCTTCCTCACCAATTGCCGAAAACAACAATTCAAGATTGGACATATGGCCGCGTAAATTTTCTTTACCCAATCCTTTCAAATTCTTATGCTCATTGGGTGTTACGCCAAAAGTCCATTTAGCAATTTCAGCAGTTAGTATAGCATAATCTTTATTTTCTGAAACCCCTCTTATTTTCCATTCGCCGGTCAATTCTTTTCTAATACCGATAGATTTTAACCGATTTTCAATCCAAACATCATCGTATCCTTTCGATCTGTAAATTTCTTTCAATCTTTCGAGACCAATTTCTGGGTTTTCTGTTTCATCAAGGAACTGTTTTCCGACGTTGGCTAACCACAATTTGAATGGTTCTGCCTTCGGAGAGGGTACAGACATGAGAATACGCAAGATCCCCTCCGTATTTGCGCAATCTGTTTTGTAGTTCTTGCCATCAGTTGACAACATTTTCAGTTGGTGACAAACTGTCACCAACTGGTTATCTCGTTTTTTCAAGACTGTCCAGTAATTTCGTGGATTGACACTATCCGTCAAAATCCCTATGACATCAACGACTGAAAAATACCATTCATCGTTGTGCCATTCCCGACGGACTTTCTTTTCTTCAAAAAGAATAATTTTTTGATTTTCCATGATTCCTGATTAAACCCAAACGGAACAAAAGAGGCTTAAAAGGTTATGATTCTACTCATTGTAGTAATAAAACCATGTAATAAAACCTTAAAACCATAAAGTAATAAAACAATAAAACCCTAAAAGAACATTTATTACTTTGGTTTGCGGCTCTGCATATCGGCATCAATAAGTTGCGCAATATAATCTTTCATTGAAATACCTGATTCTACAGAATAAAATTTGACGGCTTTGTACATTTCTAAAGGCAAGTCCATGCTCACTTTTTTGATTTCCCCCGACAATTTTGGGGTTGTTTCTTTCTGTGGTACAGGATTATGGATGTCCTCCACGGCTCTTTCTAAAATAGCCTGTGTACTGCTCGATGGCGCAACGATTTGTGGTTTGGCGGGGAGACCTAAATTTGAGATGTCGAATTTATCTTTTTTCATGCTGTTATTGTTTTTGTTAAGTTATTCTTTTCTGCAATGGCTAGAATCTCCTTAGTGAGACTCACCATTTCGTCGCGTGCTTTAATATCGTTGCTCTCGATGACACCTTTACCGTCAATCGCGGTTTCAACATATACGGCGCGTTTGTTTATCGACGTCTCCAACACTTCAATCTCAAAACCCTGAATGGCTTCACGCATACGCTTATATACGTTGGCTGTTGATGAGAATTGATTGATAAGGAAAAAAGCCGGAATATGCCCTTTGTAAAGTTTGGCTTGTTCATACCGTTTAAAAAACGGCATCATGGCGCGATAATCATGCGCACTTGGCAAAATTGGAATAATCAAAATGTCACTGGCGATGATGATACCCGTCGTCATTTCCGATAGGGAAGGAGTGCCATCAATGATGACTATCTCATAATCTTGGTGTAGATAATCCACCGTTTTTGCCAAAGCCTTGACATCTACGATCCCAACAACCGTAATGGGCGGTAAATCGGGGCTACGGACACCCGACCACGCTAAAGAGTTTTGGTTTTCGTCCGTATCCACGATACAGGTTTTGAACCCCATTTGTGCGAAACAAACAGCTAAATTCTGACTAATCGTGGTTTTTCCGACACCACCTTTGAGATTAGAGACACCAATTTTCATCGTTTTTTTTTTTTTTTGTAAAAACAGGCTCAAATATAAAACCATAAAACCATAAAGTAATAGAATAATAAAAAAATATTACTTTAAATAGGGTTTAGTTTTTTTAGGGTTAACCATAAAACCATATTTATGGTAATTGATAATTCATACATCAGCAAACGGAAAACGTTTATTTATTCTGTTTGAGACAATCTATCAAAACGAATTGCGAGAAGAAAAGAACGTTTTGACTGTAAACTGCTTAGCTGGCGCGGCGCGGATAAATATGGACAAAACAAAAAGAAAATAACTGTATAAATATCAAAAAACAGCAGCAATAAACTGTTTTGTTGTTGTTTTCTCCTTTTAAGATCCCTTTTAATGGTTTTAAACCTCCATAATCCATTGATTCTCATTGTGTTATTAGACCTAAATGCGAGAAGAAAAGAACAAAATACGAGAAGAAAAGAACATGGCTGCGAGAAATAAAGAACAAAATGCGAGAAATAAAGAACGTGACTGCGAGAGAAAAAGAACGAATTGCGAGAAATAAAGAAAAGGGCTCCTAAATGCGAGGAAAAAAGAAAAAAATGCGAGAAAAAGAGAAGGATTTCAGGCTGTTTTTGAGTAGATTTGTTCCGAATCTCTCGCATTTGGGATTTTGAAATCATCCATAACCACATTTAGTTCCGAATTCCTCGTTTTAAACTCAGATAGCTCAATGGCTAAAGTTCAAAAAAAGAACGATAAAGCAATCGTTCTCATCAAAAAGTCAAACAATCTCGTTGAATCGAGATATAAGTTTGATATTTGGGAAACCAGGTTTTTCCTTTCAATCTTGGCTCAAATCCGTAAAGATGAAACGGATCTAAGAACATACAGAATTTGGTATAAGGATATTATTAAAACCTTCGGACTAAATTCGGGTGACGCATATGCTTCGCTAAGAGATGCTGCCAAAAGTCTCATTCGTAAGCCTGTACGCACAAGCTATTACGTTGATGGCGTAAAAAGAGAGCAGGAAGTGAGTTTAATTACGCAGATAGATTATTTGGCGGAAGGAAAAGAAAATTCAAAAAATCATGAATATATTGATGTCATGGTTCAAGATAATATGAAACCTTTTCTTTTGCAGCTACAAAGAAATTTTACAGCATACGACCTTAGAAATGTTGTCAAATTGGGCGTATATTCTGTTAGAATGTACGAACTATTAAAGCAATATGAAAGTATTGGTTCAAGGACGTTGACAATTGATGAGATGAAAAGAATGTTTGAACTCAGCCATGAATATCAAAAGTATAATGACTTTTATAGATGGGTTATAAAGCCTTCTGAGGAGGAAATTAATCGTTATACGGATATCTTGATTTTTGATATTGAAAGACTGAAAGAAGGGCGGAAAATTACGGCACTTCGTTTTAAATTTAGAAAGAAAACGGTTGCAGAATTAGCAAAAATACGCGGCAATCCCTTCAAAGACACCTTGTTTGAAAAAGCTGAAGAAGCTGATTATGAAGAAGTAGGGGAGATGCCCACGCCTCAAAAAGAGTCGAAAAAAGCGGATAAACCTCAATCGGCACAAACTAAAACAAATGAAGACATAGAAAAAGACAGTCAACTGCAAGAAAACTTGATAGTTGAACTCTCGCCAATCGTTGTGACTAAATTTGGTGTTAGCTTAAAGGTGTTTATGACTTTGGTTGAAACTTATACTGAGGGGGATATTAGAATGGCGATACAGGTGACAGAAAAAGCAGCACAATCGGGTAAAATTGTCAATAGTGGTGGATTTTTCGTTGAAGCTTTGCGTGGGCATTATCAAGATGTCGAAATTCAAAAAAAGAAAATAGAGATGGATAAAGCCCTACAAAAAAAAGCCAAAGCCGAAGAAATACAAAGGTTAAAGCAGGAAGCCATTGATAAAATAAAACAAGAAAATTTGATAACTTTTGAAAGGCAGAAAGCAACCTTTGAAAGGTTAATTGATGAGGACGATACATTTTGGCTTGAAATGGAAGAAACGATTAAAGCCGATAACATGATTAAAAATCTTTATGATTTCAATAAAGACGTAATTGAGAACATGCAAACACCGATGATAGCAGGTGTTTTGATGTCAATTGCTGTTAAGTTGCGGACACAAGACTTTAGCGTATGAGATCAAGTAAAGGCTGATCTAAGTTCTCTGTACGGATTTACTTATCCTTAAAATGCCCTCAGTATTTCAATTAGCAATCATAAATAAATTGAATTACTTGATTGATATGAGACATCGATATAGTCGTAGTTTTTGGACATCGCATATAAACCCCTACTTTATTTAACCGTTCAACACGCTATATAATATACACACGGTAGGAGCTGATAAGCCCTACTGTAAATCCCTAAAAATAACAAGTCGTAATTATGTAAGATTATGCAAAAGTCATCATGAGTTCACCATATTTTAACCATAGTATTTGGTTTTCTCAAAATAGAAGTTAAATTTGTACCACCTTTGATGTCATAAAGTGTTTTTGTTTCCTCTGATTCTAAAACACTTTAGCAGAGGTATATTAGAGCAATTAAACAACAGAATTAAAGAAACTAAACAATGAAATTAAAATACAAACAACTGGACAACGGTTCTTTTGACACCGTGTATGTCAAAAGAACAGATGAACCACATTTGGGTAAAAATTGGCATTTTCATCAAGAGTACGAGTTGATTTATTTTTTGGAAGGTCAAGGCATCAGAATTGTCGGCGATCATTTGTCAAACTTTACAAAAGGTGAGCTGGTGTTGGTAGGGGAGTGGCTGCCGCATCTTTGGCGCAATGAGCCGTCTGTTTCAAATACGAAACAACCTGATTACATCATCATTAAATTTCTAAAAAGTCATGACGGCATCAATTTTTTTGAGATGCCTGAATTTTTTGATATTCAAAAACTGCTTAAAAGAGCACAAAAAGGGTTGCTTTTTTCGCAGGATATTGCGGCGAAAGTTCATAACCATATTTTGGAAATAAGTGAGAGTAATTCTTTCCTAAAATTCATAAATCTGCTACAATTACTACAATTATTAGCAGATGAAGAGGATGTCTTAGAATTGTCTAACCTCAATTTTAGTCAGAAAATTCAAAACTCAAGTGAGAGTAGGCTGCAAAATGTCATCAATTATATTTTTAAAAACTATGCTGAGCAGATTACTTTGGAGGATATTGCTGAACTATCAAATATGACTGTTCCTGCGTTTTGTCGTTTTTTTAAAAACTGTACAAACAAGACGTTTATCAATTTCCTCAATGAATTTAGGGTCGGGAAGGCTTGCCAGTTTTTAATCAGTGATGAAAAAAGTATTAAGGAAATCTGTTTTGAAATTGGTTTCAATTCGATAACGAATTTTAATAGGACATTTAGGACTTTCAAGGATATGACTCCGACTGATTATCGTGATAAATATATGTTGATTAGGGCATAAAAAGCAGTATTTCTTTTTCATTTGTATCGAAGTATATTAGGTCTTGTTAAAATATGGTTAGCGTTGGTTAATTGACACCCTTTTAAGATGCTCTTTGTCCCTTAAATTTGTGACAACATTTTGATTAATCATTAAACAATAACTTTTTAACAATAACTTATGAAAATTGTCAAAGTAGAAGTTTTCGTACTCACGGACAAATTGAAAGAGAGTTTTTTCTTTTCTCAATGGAGCTACAAAGAAAGACGGATTTGCATTGTAAAAGTGACAACAGACACAGGACTGTATGGTTGGGGAGAGGGGTACGGACCTGCTGATGTGATTGAGGCGGGTATCAAATTATTGACTCCGATGCTTTTAGGTCGGAATCCGATTGAACAAGAAACGCTTTGGTTTGACATGTATCGCAAGACATTGGACTATGCGCGGCGTGGTGTTTTGGGAGCTTCCATAAGTGCTATAGATATTGCGCTTTGGGATATTAAAGGTAAGGCATTGGACTTACCCGTCAGTGTTTTATTAGGCGGACAGCATCGCCAAAGAATTATGCCTTATGCAACAGGTTTATACTTTTCAGAAAGTGAAACTTTGGAAGCCGATTTGGTGGCAGAAGCGCAACAGTATGTCGCAGAGGGGTTTAAAGCCATCAAAATGAAAGTCGGTTTGTCCATCGAAAAAGATGTGCAGTTTGTCAAAGCCGTTAGAGCAGCTATTGGTGACGATATCAAATTGATGATAGATTCTAACCATGCCTATTCTTTACGGGAAGCTGCCGAATTGTCGAGACTCGTAGAGCCTTTCAACATTGCTTGGTTTGAAGAACCTGTTTCCCCTGAATTTTATCACCACTATCGTGAATTAAGAACAAAAACGACCATTCCTATAGCTGGTGGAGAGTGTGAATACCTACGCTACGGCTTCCAGCAGTTACTCAAAAATGATTCTGTGGATATTTTGCAGGTGGATATCTGTGCTGCAGGTGGCTTGACGGAGGCAAAACGCATAGCCACGTTGGCAAGTGTGTATGGTGTTGAAGTCATACCGCATACTTGGGGGACGGGTATTGCTTTTCATGCGGCTTTACATTTTATCGCCAATTTAGAACCTATGCCAGGCAGACTATTCGCTCCTGATTGTTATATCGAGTATGACCGCACGGAAAATGCTATTAGAGAAACGTTGACCTACCCCTCAGTAAAAATGGAAGATGGTTTTATTAAAGTACCTCAAAAACCAGGTTTGGTTTTTGAGGTGAATGAAGATGCGCTGTTGAGCTTTTTGCCAATGGGGGCGAATGGAGTTCTGGTTTTTCAAGAATAAGTCCGAAAGTATCAGATATTTTAAAAATATCCGATACTTGATAATCATAGCACCCCTCAGTATTTTACCGCATTTTAGATGTATTCAAAAAATTTAATTCAAAAATAATGCTCTAACGACGGCGAGGTTCAAAACCTCGCCGTCGTTTAGGACGAAAAGACAAAAAATATGGATTTCGGTTATTTAAAATTATACATAGACGGTCAATTAGTAGATGCAGTAGATGGACAACGCCACGCCATTATTTGCCCTGCCAATGAAGAAAAAATTGCAGACATCGCTTGGGCAGGCGAGGCAGATGCACTGTTGGCTTTGGAGTCGGCACAAAGAGGTTTCAACTATTGGTCGGCTTTGTCGCTTGCGGAAAGAACGACTTGGATGATGACATTGCGTCAAGCGGTTTTGGACAAAGAAGCGATTTTGCGTCAAGGCATGATTTACGAAATGGGTAAAACCTACGCGAGTGCTTGGGAAGATATTGAAGCGGTTATCAACGGTTTAGAGTGGTATCCTTCGGCAATGAAACATTTGAGAGACGAGCAAATTCCAGATTATGAAAACACGCACAGCCACAAAATGGTGCATCAGCCCGCAGGCGTAGCAGTGGCGTATTTAGCTTGGAATTTTCCGTTGTTGAATGTTGGGTTTAAGATCGGACCCGCATTGGCAGCAGGGTGTAGTTTGATTATCAAGCCTTCGGAAGTGTCGCCTGTTTCCGCTTATCTTTTAGGACAGATTTTGCATGACATTAACTTTCCCGCAGGTGTTATCAATATTTTATGTGGACCTCCTCAAATCGTCGCAACAACGTTGTCAAAAAGCACGATTCCGAGAGTTATCACGATGATTGGTTCAACAGCAACAGGCAAACGCGTGATTGCAGACAGTGCGACGAGTATCAAAAAATTGGGTATGGAATTGGGTGGCAATGCGCCTTTTATCGTCTTCGATGATGCTGATTTTGATGCGGCATTGGACTTGGCGATAGGTATAAAGTATGGCAATTGCGGACAAATCTGTGTCGCAGCCAATCGCATTTTTGTTCAAGATACTATTTATGACAAATTTGTTGCAGCTTATATCAAACGTGCAGAAAGCCTCAAATTAGGCTTTGGTGCTGACGAAACGCCAGATATGGGACCTTTGGCAACAAAATCGGCACAAGACCGCATGAAAGTATTGATTGAAGATGCCCTTTCAAAAGGCGCAAAATTAGAGACAGGCGGCAATATCCCAAAAGGTTTTGAGAAAGGCTATTGGTTTGAACCCACTGTTTTGACAAATATAACACCTGATATGCGTGTTTACAAAGATGAAACTTTTGGACCGATTGCGCCCATTATGCGCTTTTCGACAGAAGAAGAAGTGATTGCTATGGCAAACGATACAGAACACGGTTTGGCATCTTATCTTTTTACGAATAATCACCAACGTATCGAGCGTTTTACGCGCCAATTGCAATTTGGTGAAATACAAATTAATGGCGTAAAATATTCCATTTACTTACCACATGGCGGTATCAAAAACAGCGGTATCGGGCATGATTGCTCACACTTAGCATTAGATGATTATTTGGTCAAAAAGCGGATTACGGTTAAGCTGTAAAACAAAAAAGAATCCGTTAGGATTCACACATTTGTAGATAAAATGAACGAACAATTTTTCCGAATCCGTTAGGATTCGCACGTAAATTGCCCTTCTACAAACGTATGAATCCTAACAGATTCAGGGATAAACGAGGTGTGTTTATTCTACAAATGTGCGAATCCTAACGGATTCTTTAGATTTATTACCCCCCTCAGTATATTGGTGTTTTTTCCCTTTTTTCAATACAAAACGAAACATAACAATTTAACAACAGTCTCAAACGCAATTAAAAAAACAACTTTATGGAAGTCCTATTACCCTTTTTAATCGTCATCTTAGCCAGCTTTTTTCAAGGCAGCTTCGGACTCGGAATGAAATATATGGAACCACTCAAGTGGGAAGCTTGGTGGTTGGTTCACGCAACAGTTGCTATGGTTATTTTCCCAGTTTCTTGGGCATTGGTGGCTGTGCCAGATTTGTTTAGTGTTATTGGTAATGCACCCATTAGCGCCATATATATGGGTGCATTTTTTGGTTTTTTATGGGGCATCGGCGGCATCATGTTTGGTGTCAGTGTGCCTTATATCGGTTTGTCTTTGACGATGGGTATTGTGATGGGATTGGCTGCCTCTGGTGGTTCGCTTATTCCGTTTTTTCAAATGGAAAACGCTGGGTCAAATCCAACTTTACCTTACGTTCTTGGGGGCGTTGCATTGATGTTGGTAGGCGTTGCCATTACAGCAAAAGCGGGTATTGATAGAGATAAAGCCTTAAACGAAGGCAATGCGTCGCCTGATTTCAACAAAGGTATTATGATTGCCGTTGCTTGTGGTCTTTTATCGGCTTTCCTAAATATCGGTTTTTCAAACGCTGCACCAGTAGCAGAAGAAGCCGTCAAAGCGGGTGCTATCACACGCAATGGTAGTTTGGCAGCATGGGTTGTCGTGTTGTTTGGTGCGTATTTGATGAATGCAGGTTATGCCATTTTTCTTTTATTCAAAAACAACACTTGGAGTTCATTCAGCGTAGCTAATTCAGGTAAAGCCTATCGTTGGTCAATTATTGCGGGCTTGTGTTGGTTTGCCGCTTTGGGCATTTATGGACAAGGTTCGGCGTTGATGGGTGCTATGGGTCCTGTTATTGGCTGGCCTATCTTGTTGGGTTTGTCATTGATTATCAGCAATATATGGGCATATCGTGCAGGAGAATGGTCGGGTAGTAAAAAATCTTTCAATCTCCTTTTGATGGGCTTATTCGTATTGGTGATGGCGAGTGTTGTTTTGGGATACTCAAATTTGGTTAAATAAATGTTTTAACGTTGGCGAGGTTCAAAACCTCGCCAACGTTTTAAGGCAAAACAGATTAGAATTATGAAACCACAAAAGTTTGTTGGTTACGGGGAGTTATTATTGCGCTTAACCCCTTTCGAGCAAGGCAGTTTGATAGAACAATCGGACAATTTGAAAATGGGTTTTGCAGGTGCAGAAGCCAATATCATAGCCGATTTAGCTTTGATGGGTCATGCGACGGATTTTGTTACGGCATTTCCGCAAAATCCATTGGGCAGAAGTGCCGCTTATTTTCTCCAAAGATTGGGCGTAAACACACAGCGGGTTGTTTGGGATAATGGCAGATTAGGCACATATTATATTGAACACGGCACGTCTATTCGCAGCACAAGAGTGACTTATGACCGTGCTAATTCATCTGTCACACAAACCGTCATTCCCCAAAAAGCATGGGAAGACATATTCAGCGAAGCCAGTCATTTTATTCTGACAGGCGTAACACCTGCCTTGTCGCAAATATGTCGTGATAATATCCAAACTGCTTTAACTGTTGCGAAAACGCAAGGTGTAAAAATCGTCTTCGATTTGAATTACAGGCGTACACTTTGGACAGTGGCAGAAGCCCGCCCTTCTTTTGAATGCATCTTACCTTTTGTGGACATTTTGGTTGCCAATACAGGTTCCGCTTTTGATGTTTTTGATATCAAAACATCTGCTGTTCATGACTTTGCGAGTTTGGAAACTGCCACCAAAGAAGCCGCAGATGCCTTAGGCAAATTGGGCAATTTCGAATGTGTGGCGATGACGATACGTTATCAACTAAGTGCCAATCAAAACATCTTAGGCGGCTTGATTCAAAAAGACGGCAAAGACTATTTCAGCCGTCCTTTACCTACTGAAATCGTTGACAGATTAGGCGGCGGCGATGCTTTTGCAGCCGCTATGCTGCATGGCTTTGTCAAAAATTGGGAACCTGAAACGATTGTCAATTTCGGCACAGCCGCTTTTGCGGGTACGCAAACTATTCAAGGCGATATTAATTTTTTGACAGAAGATGAATTGCAAAGCATTGCTTCGGGTAATATTCAAGGGTTTGTTAAACGGTAAAAAATTACTGAGGGGTACTCCATTCATAAAGATAAATAAAATGACAAAACAAGATATTCTCAATCAATTATTAGACACTAAAATCGTCGCTATCATCCGTTTATCATCTTCGGAATTTGTGTATGATACGGCAATGGCACTGTATAAAGGTGGCGTAAAAGCCATTGAAATAACCGTAGGAACGCCAAACGCTTTTGAAGAAATTGCAAAATTATCAAAACACGAAGGCATTTTGGTCGGTGTAGGCTCAGTCGTTGATGCCAAAACGGCAGAACAAGCGATTGAAGCGGGTGCGCAATACATCGTCACGCCAGCGACCAAAAAGGAAGTAATTGAGATGGCGCATAAACACGGCAAACCCGTTTTGTCAGGTGCATTAACGCCTTTGGAAATTTTACAGGCTTATGAATGGGGCGCAGATATTGTCAAATTATTTCCTGCGGCTGCGTTTGGTTTGCCTTATTTTAAAGCCGTCAAAGCACCGATGCCGCACATTCCGATTATGCCAACAGGTGGCGTTTCCGTCGAAAATGCCGCAGAATGGTTGCAAAATGGAGCTGTTTGCTTAGGCGTAGGCGGTTCTTTGACTAATGAAAAATTGATTATGAATCAAGACTTTGAAGCGATTACGGCTATTGCACAACAAATGCGGGCGGCGGTTGATAAGGCATTTTAGTAATGTCTTATGGCGTTACATTCGAGCACTAATAAGTTGTAAAAGAGATTGTCTCAAAAGGTAAAAAGGCTCATTCAAGGAACGAATGGCGTTTATCAATCCAATTTCATAGGTCGTGCGCCCTCTCAATTTTCTACCAAAAACGTCAGAGTTGAAAATGGTCGTTTGAAATTGATGACCAAATGGGACACCGCTTTTACCTATTCTACGAAGTTGGACAACGGCACAAAATACGAGAAGATCACGACGGCTGCCGTCATCAGCAAAAAGCAATACCTCTATGGTTATATGGAAATAAAATGTAAAGCTGCCGATGCGTCTATCACGAGTTCTTTTTGGACAACAGGCACAGGTTCAGAATTAGACGTATTTGAATTTTTAGGCAAACCCGCACAACGCACGAAAATTTATCTCGAAAAAGAATATTGGTCATCTATTCACGATTGGTCACAATCGGGAGGACCTTCGACGTGGACAAATAAATCGCAATTGCCGTGGCGAGTAGTCGACGATTTTCATGTTTATGGCTGCGAATTGGATAAAGATTACATTAAAATATTTGCTGATGGTAAACTCATCACACAAGTAACGAGAGCGGAATTAGGTGCGGGTTGGGTACTCAAAAACCCATTATGGGTTTGGGTGGATTCTGAAACTTTTCCATGGCATGGCATACCGATAAAACAAGATTTGCCTGTCGATTACGAAATTGAATATATCAGAGTTTGGCAAAAACAATAAATGTACATTAGGTTTACAGCTATTTTTACTCAAAATACTGAGGGGGTGCATTTCTCATTTAATTGGTGTAAAGGGTTAAAATACTACATCATTTAGTTTAGATATGCCCTTATCAGAACGATAATGAGTTCTAATTTTGCCTTTATTCATAGCTCTGTAAAATGTAGTGTTTAGTTCATATACATTCTTGTTGTTTAATAGCTTGGCAGTCAGTACGTTTATTTTTATGAACGTACTGACTTTGCTTTTTATAGAGAAACAAATTAAAAAATTAAAAAATGAGAATTTTACTCCTATTCGTGTTACTCTTTCAAGGACACCTTTTATCTGCCCAAAAACAACCCAATATCATTCTACTTTTTTCAGATGATGCGGGATATGCCGATTTTGGTTTTCAAGGAAGTAAAGAAATCAGAACGCCAAACTTAGATAAATTGGCAAAGCAAAGTATGCGCTGCAAACAGGCGTATGTCTCCGACCCAACTTGCGGTCCTTCGCGCGCAGGGCTGATGACGGGCAAATATCAACAACGTTTTGGCTTTGAAGAAAACAATGTGCCAGGCTATATGAGTCCTGTTTCAGCTGCCGATGGCATCGAAATGGGCTTACCCGTCGAGGCGGTGACAATGGGCGATTATTTGAAAAAACAAGGGTATAAAACTGCTATTTTCGGCAAATGGCACTTAGGCGGTGACGACAAATTTCACCCGTCCAAAAGAGGTTTTGATGAGTTTTATGGCTTCCGTGGCGGCGCACGTGATTACTTTGCTTACAAAAAAACACCGGCAGATGTTCAAAATAAATTAGAGCGCAATTTTGGCGATTTCAAAGAACATGAAGGCTATTTGACCGATGTTTTGGCAGATGAAACCGTTGCTTTTATGGACAGAAATAAAGCCAATCCGTTCTTTGCGTATGTCGCTTTCAATGCCGTTCATACACCAATGGATGCCACAAAAGAAGATTTAGCGCAGTTTCCAAACCTAACCGGCAAGCGTAAAGAAGTGGCTGCTATGACTCTGGCATTGGATAGAGCATGTGGCAAAATTTTAGACCATTTAGAAAAATTGGGTTTGGCAGACAACACCATCGTGATTTTTACCAACGACAATGGCGGTCCTATTGAACACAACGCCTCTGTAAATTATTCGTTGACGGGTGCAAAGGCTTCGCACTTAGAAGGCGGCATCAGAGTACCTTTTTTGATACGCTGGCCTGGTAAAATTACGCCCAATTCAGAATATGACTACCCCCTCAGTACCTTAGACCTTTTGCCGACATTTTACGCCGCTTCGGGTGGCAAAACCGATTCGCTCAAAGGCATTGATGGCGTTGATTTATTGCCCTATTTGCAAGGAAAAAATAAAGAAAGACCCCACCAAAAATTGTATTGGAAAAAAGATGCCCGTGCTGTTGTCCGTGATGGTGATTGGAAACTCATTCGTTTTCCAGACCGCCCTGCGGAACTGTATAGAATTGACAAAGACATATCGGAACAACACAATTTGGCAACGCAAAACCCTTTAAGAGTACGTGCTATGTATAAAATGATTTTTGAATGGGAATTGACTTTAGAAAGACCTCGTTGGATGCTTAAAAAGTTGTATGAAAAACTCGATATTGATTTAATGGACAGATATCGAAACCCCAACCAAGAATAATAGATTGATTATTAAACTTTAATAAAACTATAAAATATGCAATACCCATTCAGCCACATTGGAATCCCAACCACAGAAGAAAAAAATTGGGACGGTTTTTATGAGCCAGGAAAAATTCATTTCACCGATTTCGCCAAAGATGAGTTTGGTGTAGAATGGGTCAAATTTGATGCCGACAGCCCTATGCCGGAAATGATGCGCACCGTGCCACATGTCGCTTATTTGGTGGACAATATGGAAGCGGCTTTGGAAGGTAGAGAGATGCTTGTTGACACTTTTTCACCAGGCGCAGGTGTACGGGTTGCCTTTATTGTTCACAATGGTTCACCCGTTGAATTTATGGAATTGACATCATAAAACGAATAGATATGTTTCTCAACCTTACTATTTTAATACTTTTCCTTTTTATCCTCATATTTTCCATTTCAAAATGGAAAGTACACCCTTTCATTGCTTTAATATTGACTGCATTGGCATTGGGAATGTCGTTGGGCATGGGTGGCGAAAAGACTGTAGAAGTGCTGTTAAAGGGGTTCAGTGAAACCATGCGCTGGATTGCCATTGTGATTATTTTGGGCGCATTTATTGGTGAAATATTAGAAGAAACAGGCGGCGCATTTCGTATTTCAAACAGTATTATTAAAAGGGTAGGAGAGAAGCAACTGCCGTGGGCAATGGCTTCTTTATTGGGCGTAAACATGGGCAGAATGTTGATGATAAATGTCTTTGTTGCTTTATTTGCCATGGTCGGCGGTGTCCTTTGGGTGAAATATTCTGTAAAAAATGCTTGGATTGATTATGATAAAAAACTAAGCGAAGAAGCCGCTCAAACGGAAGCAATAGCACTTCCCGAAAAAGAGATTTCAAACAAAAACAATTTACTTTTTGACATTTTACCCATACTCGTTCCGATTGTCCTGATTAGTTTAGGTTCTTTTGCACAATTGGAGGCGGGTAGTTTGGGCGCAAAAATATTCAAATTCATTTCCATCCCCTTGGTTGCGGTCTTAATCGGCGCATTTATCGCCATATTTCAACTAAAAACAACGGATAAACGAAGCACCATTAACAGATTGGTCGAACAAGCCATTACCAAATCGGCATTGGTCATTATGATTACAGCCGCAGGCGGTTCATTGGGTTTTGTCATTCGTGAAACGGGTATTCAAAACGAAATCGTCCAATTTTTTGCCAATTTTCCTTTCTTGGGCATTATGCTGCCATTCCTCGTAGCCTCTATGTTGACCATTTCAACAGGCTCAATAACTGTCTCCTTAGTGGCTACGGCATCTATGATTGGACCCATTGTCCATACCCTTCCTGTATCTCCTGAGATGGTTGCTGCCTTAATTGGCTGTGGTTCTTTCTGCGTTTTTCATGCCAATTCCAGTTTCTTTTGGTTGCTGAATCGCTTGCACGAAGTACCACCTAATATGCTTTATAAAACATATACCGTTCAATCGCTGATTATGGGACTTTCGGGATTAATAGGGGTTTTTATATTGAAAATGCTTGGGTTTTGATGGGAAATGTCGGTTAAATGCTCAAAATACTGAGGGGGTGCAAGAGCACAAATGCTTGATAATCAATTTGATTGTCAAGCATTTGTGCATTAAAAGAGGCGGGGATACTGAGGGGGGGAATTTCCCTATTTCATATCATTCACCACCCGTTGAGCGGCATAAATCGCCCCGTCCATATAACCACCATAGACATTTGAGCTTTCTGTACCTGCAAAAAACAGTTTGTTATCCCAATAGGATTTTGAAAAAACAGGATGCCCATTATTTTGATGCGGTCTGATAAAATCATCGGATGCAATGTGCGTAAAAGGTTGATTTGCCCAACAACTGTCTTGATAAAAAGTAGGTTGTGAAGCCTCTGCACCCAATAATTTTGTGAGTTGTTGGACGACCATTTTTTCTCTTTCCGCTTTATCGTATTGACTGACCGAACCACTCATGAAACCCATCAGGGTAAAGCCATTTTCGGCAGCATTTGAATGGTCATACATTTCTACTATCGGACCCACTTGGCTGTAAATTGTACCTGAAAAACCTTTGTTTTTCCAAAATGGCGTTGGGTATTCAAGGGCAACTTTAATGGCTTCTGCCATCCATGTTTGCGTATTGTCCATGATAGAAACAAGCGCATCGGGCAATTGCGGAGAGAAACGGATATGCGCTGATACAACCTTAGGTGGTGCGGCTAAAATGACTCTTTTTGCTTGATAATTCTTGTTTTTTCCTTTTAAAATGACAAAACCGCCCGCATCTTCCATGTTTTCAATAGGCTCATGGGGGATAATATTTGTTTCACCAATGACGTGTACCAAAGCATTAATGAGGGCTTCTGTACCATTTTTAATCCTAAAATACGGCTCTTCTGAAGCGGGTATTTCAAACTGTTGTGGCGGGGCAAAAGACATGGTTTCAAAAAGGGCAATGCCTTTTGAAAATTGGGGGAAATATTCCACGCCCAATTCTTTCAAAAAAGAGATTAGATGCTGGTGTTGATTACCAAACCACGTTGCGCCCATTTCCATTGGTGTTTGACCATTGGGGCTATAAATGGTTTCTATTCTACCACCATATCTTGGTTGGGCTTCGATAACAGTGGCATTCATGCCTTGCTTTTTCAGAAAATAGGCTGTTGCTAAACCGCTTAATCCTGCGCCGATAATGATACAATCTTTCATATTATTTTGACACATATTTGGCTTGTTCGGGCTTTGCAAAAAGGGTTTTTGGTGTCGGTATTTCTGTTGCTTTTATGTTGACAAAAGTCATTTTATTTCTAACCGTTGTGGGTACGCCATTTTCAACTTTATACCACGAAAGCGTATTCGGTAACACCAACCCATTCACCGTTTTCCAATCATTATAGCGGATAAAACTGACTTTCTCGCTTGGTTTATTTGAGCCAAAAGTGACGGTGTAGCCCAGCCATTCCATAGCGTCTGTTTCTTTATTGAAATACAAGAAATAGTTGTCATCGGGCGAGTCTCCGACTTTTGCTTCGTAAGAGATTTTATAACCCGAGTACGTTTTACCTTCAAACGTCAAATCGGTTGTTTTTTCGTATTTTATGCCTTTATCGCCCAAAACAAAGGGCATGGCGTAGAAATAAAACATCAAATTGTGATAAAAGCGGGCTTTTCCCTTGTATGGTTCGCCTTTTTCCAATACCCAAGAGTCGGTGCCATCAAAGCCAATGGTGGCTTTTGGCGTTTCTATGAGGTCGTAGCGGGTCTGTAAATCAATGGTTTGTTTTTCATTACCATCGGGTTTTTCAATTTCAAAATACAGGGTTTTCATTTTTGACCACGTTTTTATGCCGCCATGTTTTTCAAAAATCGCATTGATTTCAGTGGGGTAATTTGTGGTTGAAACGGCTTCCGTTTTTGTTATTTTAGGGCTGTCGCAACTGCCTAAAAATGTAGAAATGAGTAAGGTGAAAATCGCTTTTTTCATTTTTTTTCATTGATTTTATCGAATAAAATAAAAAATCTCCTCAATATATCGAAATATACTGAGGGGTACATTATTCCTCTTCCGCAAACAAAACATCCATAGTCATCGCTTTATCAATCAAGCCGATACTGTGTTCATTAGGTTTTAAGCCAAAAGTCGTCAATAAATTGAGGAATACTTGCTTGCGGGTTTGGGTTATTTCTTTGAAAAGTGTGATTTTTTCGCGTAAATCTTCTGCATAAGATTTGCTTAGGCTCATCATGCCACTATAAAATTTTAATTCAAAAACATTGATAACATTGTCTTTTCTATCAATGAGCAAATCAATTTGAACGCCCGATTCTTGCGCTGTGCCTTTTTGATAAAAACTTGATGTTTCGGCATAAACGCCTGAAATACCCAAAGCTTTTTTGATTTGTGGAATGTGTTTTAAGCATAAACTCTCAAAAGCGTAGCCACTCCAACTTTTATAGTCCTGCGTTTGGCTCAATTCCAGCCATATATTATTGCCTTTATGCGCTTTGTTTTCAATAAATTGTAGATAAAACAAGGAATATTCATCAGTCAGCCGATACAACATCTCTTTTTTCTTTTTACCAAACGGAAAATAAGTTGAAACAAAACCCGAACTGATTAATTCGTCCAAACAACGTGTTAAGCCGCCACCATCTGTTAATTTACTGAGGGAGATAATTTCGTTGCGGGTCAAGCCTTGCCATTTTTGGGCTAATGCTTTAATGACGGCGATGTGATTATCCGCATTTTCGAACAAAGCGGGGTAGAGCCGTGAAAATTCGTTGTTCAATAGACCCGTAGGGGAGAAGCATATTTGTTCAATATTTTGTGCGGCACTTAAACCCGCTTCTACTTCGTTCAGATAATGCGGTATGCCGCCCATTGCCATATACAATTCAACAATTTGGTAACGGTTAAAATGGATATTTAGGTTCTTCAAAAAGGCTTCTGTTTCATACAAATTGAAAGGAAATAGATGAACACGTTTTGTTAAACGATCGTGCAAGCCGCCTTTATGTTCCACTACTTTTTGAATCATCCACGAGGCAGAAGACCCACAAATGACAACAACAATGTTTTTTTGTGAAGCCCAACTGTTCCAAAAAAAACTTAAACCTTTCAAAAAATCGGACCTGCGAGTGGCTAACCACGGCAATTCATCAAAAAAAACAACTTGCTTTTCTGTACTTGTCATAGATTCCAAACACGTTATGAGTTGTTGAAAAGCATCTAACCAACTTGTCGGTTTTTCAAGTGATGCAACCGTTCCAAAACGTAGTTTCAGTAGATAAGTGAAGTTTTTTAATTGCTCTTTTAATGTCCCGTCTTGGATTCCTGATATTTGAAAAGCCATATTTTGAGCGTAAACATTTTGGATTAAATAGGTTTTTCCAACACGTCTGCGCCCAATCACTGCCACCATTTCAGGTCTCGGTGAATGAAGTGCTTTTAGTAGCACCTCTTGTTCTTTTGAGCGTCCGATGAGTCCCGAGTTTGTCGGGATTTGAAATGTATTTTCCATGTCATTTTATTGTATTTGGCGGAATGTGGGTCAAAATACCTACATTCCGCCAAAGATAGCACTTTTTAAAAAAACAATAAAAATATATTGGGAAAAAGAGTCCTTAGTACAACCCTGACTTGTCGCCTGGCTTAAAAAGCTAAAAAAAGCGGCTTCCCACCAGAAGCCGCTTTTTTTATGCCCAATACTGAGGGGTGTAATTTCCTATTTGTTTTTGATATTAAACATCAAATTAGTTCTAAATTTACCGCTTTGATAACTAAAACGATTTATTATGGCATCTAAAAGCGAGATAATTATTTATCAAACACCCAAAGGGGATACTAAAATTGATGTGTTGGTAAAAGAAGAAACCGTTTGGATAACACAAGTGCAAATGACGGAGCTGTTCCAAACGACCAAACAAAACATCAGTTTGCACATCAAAAATATCTACGAAGAAGGGGAATTAGAAGCGGAGGGAACTGTCAAGGAATACTTGACAGTTCAACAAGAGGGTAAGCGGAAGGTCAAACGTATGGTGCAGTTTTATAACCTTGATGTCATTATTTCGGTTGGTTATCGGGTTAAGTCACACGTTGGCACACATTTCCGAAAGTGGGCAACGCAGCGTTTGCGTGACTATATTATCAAGGGTTTCGTTCTCGATGATGAACGATTGAAGCAAGCTCGAAACAATTATTTTGACGAACTGCTTCAACAAATTAGAGATATTCGCAGCACCGAGAAAGTATTTTATCGGAAAGTATGCGATATTTTTTCTACAAGTGTTGATTATGACAGTCAAACAGACTTGGCACAACAATTTTTTGCTTCTATTCAAAACAAATTTCATTGGGCAATACATGCACATACGGCTGCTGAACTCATTGTTGAACGCGCTGAT